>JBDSGC010000303.1:0-7277 GCA_039919215.1 Thermoanaerobaculia bacterium
CAGGACCCAGACGCTTGCCCTCTTTGTAGTGATACAGCCCTTTGCCGTTCTTCTTGCCGTGCCGGCCGTCCGCGTACAGCCGATCCACTACCGGCGAGGGATCGATGCGATCGCCGAACGCAGCCCCGAGAATCTTCGCCACTTTCGCCGCGACGTCGATCCCCACTTCATCGAGCAGGGCCATGGGACCCATGGGCATGCCGAAACGGATCATGGCGGCGTCGATGGACTCGACGGTGTTCCCTTCCTGCAGAATGAATCCTGCCTCGTTCATGTACGGCCCCAGAATCCGGTTGACCACGAAGCCGGGGCCGTCGTTGCAGACGACCACCGTTTTCCCCAGCTTCCGGGCGAAGGCGGCCACGGTGGCCATGGCCACTTCGGACGTCTTCGCGCCGCGGATGACTTCTACCAGCGGCATGCGGTCGACGGGGTTGAAAAAGTGCATGCCCACCACGTTTGCAGGAAGAAGTGCCTTTGCCGCGATGTCGGTAATCGGCAACGTCGATGTATTCGACGCGAAAATCGCATCCGGTTTTGCCAGAGCCTGGAATTCAGCCAGCACCGCTCGCTTGATGTCGAGGTTCTCCACCACCGCTTCGATGACCAGGTCGCAGCGATCGAAGCCGCTCCAGTCGGTGGTGGCGGAGATGCGGGCCAGCTTGCGCTGCATCTCCCCCCGGGTCATGGACCGGCGATCCACCCTGCGGCGCCACACGCGGGAGGCCGCCTTCATTCCCCCGGCGATGGCGTTCCAGCTGAGGTCACGCATGCGCACGCCCGCGTCGGTCTTGTCGGCGACGATCTGAGCGATCCCTCCGCCCATGATTCCCGCCCCCAGGATGCCGGCGCTGGCGATCTCGCGCGGAACCGCGGTGCCCCGGTCCTTCTTCGCGTCTTCCATCAGAAAGAAAAGCCGCACAAGATTCTGCGCGACGTCGCCCATGATCAACGGCACGACCTCGTCCACTTCCCGCTGCAGACCCTCTTCGACACCGGCCGACATCCCCCTCTCCATGACTTCCAGAGCCTTCAGCGGAGCGGGGTAGTTGCCGTGGGTCTGCGCCAGGACGGCCTTTCGCGCCTTGCTGAAGATGAGGCGCCGCGACAGAGGGTTGCCGTCCACATAAAACCTGGTGCGTTTGCTCTTGCCTGCAGCAGACTTCGTGGAGAGCTGGCGGGCCACGTCGAGCAGAATGGCCGCAGGCACCACCTCGTCCACCAGACCCACCCTTTTCGCGCGCTTCCCGTCCAGCGTCTTGCCATTGAGGATGATGTCGAGGGCTGCCGGAAGACCGATCAGCCGCGGCAGTTTGGTGGTGCCACCCCATGCCGGAAAAATCCCCAGCTTCACCTCGGGCAACCCGATCTGCGCCCGGGGGTTGTCGGACATCACCCGCCAGTCACAGGAAAGCGCCAGCTCGCAGCCCCCTCCCAGACAGGCACCGTTGATCGCAGCAACCTTGACCTGCCGGAGCTTCGAGAAGCGGTGCAGGACCTGTTGCCCGAAACGCGTGTACTGGCGGGCCTGATCCGGTGTCGCCGCTTTGGTGAATTCGCTGACGTCGGCGCCGGCGATGAAGATGGAAGGCTTTCCCGATGCGACGATGATTCGTTTGATCTCTGTGGACTTCTCCATCTCCTCGACAATCGAGGAAAACTCGGTCATCGCGGCGGAGGAGAATTTATTGACCTTCTCACCGGGCAGATCGAACCAGATGATGGCCAGGTCGCCGTCGCGCTCGATGCGGAAGGCGGAGCTCCCGTAGTTCCCGGCCGCCCCCGCTGCGGTCATGCCCGCACTTTTACATCTTCGGCGTTCTCGTCGGCGTACAGGCCGTCGATGATGCTCTTGTAATTCTTGTCGATGTTCTTCCGCTTGACCTTCAACGAGGGCGTGATTTCGTCCGCTTCGATGGTGAAGTCGCGCGGGATCAGAGCGAAGCGATGGATCTTTTCCTGCCGGTCGAGGTTGCGATTGAAACGGTCGATCTCGTCTTGAAAGATCTTCCTGACCGCTTCGGTGCCCACCAGTTCTTCCCGCGATCCAAAGGTCAGGCCCATGGCCGTCACATCCCGCTCCAGCTTCTCGAAATTCGGGACCAGCAGCGCAACCAGGAACTTCCGCCGGTCGCCGATCAGAACCGGCGTGCCGACGTACGGAGAGCTCTTCAGCAGTGCTTCGAGCGGCTGCGGCGCGATGTTCTTGCCGTAGGCGTTGATGATGATGTCTTTCTTCCGGTCGGTGATGTGAAGGAACCCGTCCGCGTCGAGCAGTCCGATGTCCCCGGTGTGGAACCAGCCTTCCGCGTCGATGGCCTGCGCGGTGGCCTCCGGGTTGTTCCAGTAGCCTTTCATGATGTGCGGACCCCGGCTGAGGATCTCGCCGTCCGCGGCAATCTTGACCTCGACGCCGGGAATGAGAGGGCCGACCGTGCCGATCCTCCGCTTGTCCGGCCGGTTGACCGCGATGACCGGTGAGGTCTCGGTCAACCCGTAGCCTTCCATGATCTCCAGACCGGCCCCGATGAAAAAGGAGGCCAGCTCCGCGGAAAGCGGAGCGCCACCAGACAGAACGAATTGCACCCGTCCGCCCAGCCGCGCCTGAATCTTGCTGAAAACGAGCTTGTCGGCGATGGCCGACTTGAGTTTCAACCCTCCTGGCAGAGCCTTTCGATCGATGCGATATGGAAGGCGCTTCTCCGCGATGGTCAGGGCCCAGAGAAAGATCTTTCGCCGCGCGGCGGGGTAGGTGGCCACTGCGTCCATCATGCGCGCCCGCATCTTCTCGAAGATTCTGGGGACCGCAGCGAAGACGTGGGGCTGCACCTCCTGCAGGTTCTCGGCGATCTTCATCACACTCTCTGCGTACGCGATGGTGCAGCCCTTGTAAAGGTAAGCGTAGTCGGCAGTCCTCTCCAGGATGTGGGACAGGGGCAGAATGGAAAGGGCGATCTGGCCGCGCTGGATGGGCAGGACCTCGCACGTCGCCAGGAGATTGCTGGCGATGTTCCCGTGGGTGAGCATGGCTCCCTTGGGATTGCCGGTGGTGCCGGAGGTGTACACCAGGGTGGCCACATCATCGCGCCTGGGCTGACGTCGCAGTTCCTCGAAACGCTGCCGCTCGCTCTCGCCGTCGTTGCGGCGTCCGCTATCGAGCAGCTGGCCGAAGGTCAGAACGTTGTTGGGCACCGTCGCCGCCGGATCGCACACCACGATGTTGCGCACCGAGGGGCAGTGCCCTCGGATCTCCAACACTTTTTTCAGCTGCTCTTCCGTCGAACAGATCACTGCGACGGAGCTGGAATCGTTGAGGATGTACTCGATCTGCCAGGCCAGCAGCGTGGGGTAGACCGGCACACTGACCGCTGCATTGCACAGGATGGCGAAGTCGCTGATGGCCCATTCCGGCCGGTTCTCCGCCAGGATGGCTACGCGGTCGCCAGGCTTGACGCCGAGGTGCCGGAGTGCCGTCGCCGCATAACGCACCGAATCACGAAACTCCGTGATCCCTACGTCCGTCCACTGTCCGTTCTTCTTGAACTTGAAGACAGCGGCCCGCTCCAGAGAACAGGTGACATCGTAAATGTCGTTCAGTGTCGTGATTTGCATACGTTTCGCCGACCCCACCGGATCATAGCAGCCGGCACGGCCGGCGGCGTTGGTTCGCAAAGCGTCCGTCACGATTTTCGCCCCAGCGGCGTTGACTCGGCTGCCTGGGATTGCAACGAAACGCGACCACGTCCATAGCAGCTGCGTGGGAGGCGGGCGGGAAGCGGACCGCCACGCACGATGGTGGGTTTCTGGTTTCTGGTTTCTGGTTTCGAAGAGCCTTGGGCAACCAGCGCCGCCGGCCATGCCGGCCTACGCCACTTTGATCCAGCGCCACAGTTCCGGGATGGTTGGCCGCTTGCCGTACGACAGGATTCCCACCCGGAAGATCTTCGCCGTGGCCCAGAAGAAAACCGAAATCGTCACCAGGGACACCAGAATCGAGATCACGATGTGGATCAGGGGCGGCTCGGAGACCAGGGTGCGCACGAACATGGTGATCGGACCGAAGACAGGCGACAGGGAGAACCCCACCGCAATCGACGAATCGGGATTGGTGATGATGGCCACCATCATGAACCAGGGCAGCATCATGACCATGGAGATGGGGGCGATGAGCTGCTGGGCTTCTTTGTCCGTGTTGCAGACCGCCCCGGCCACGGCGTACACACAGACGTAGGTCATGTAAGCCAGCAGGAAAAAGATCACGAAATACACGAACACCATCGGTCGGAGGAACTGCATGACGTTCACGCCCGCCATCATGGCGGTGGCCGCCCCGAAGCTGGCCACGGCCACGCCGATGAGCAGCCAGACCGAGATCTGGGTCAAGCCGACCAGGGCCACCCCGACGATCTTGCCGGTCAGGAGTTGGCGCGGGGTCATCGAAGAGATGAGGATCTCCACAATCCGATCAGTCTTTTCCTGAATGATTCCGCGCATGATCTCGGTGCCGTACACGAACGAAGGAATGATCAGCAGCGCTGCGAAGATGAATCCGACGATGAAGTTTCCTTCGCCACCTTTCTTCTGTTCTCCGCTACGCGAAAGCTGCACGCCCTGAACGGGAACCTGGCGCGTCAGTGCATCCACCGCGCCGGGGGCGATGCCATTGGTGGTCAGCCGCTGCCGCTGGATGGCGCGGTTGGCCACCGACCCCAGCCGCTCCTGGGTGAACAGGTCGGTGGCCGCCCTGCTGTAAAAGGTCATGGAGGCTTCCGGACTGACGAAGGCATTGGCGGGGATCACCAGGACGGCATCGAGTTTCTCCGCCGATTTCCGATCGAGACCGAGTCGGGTCAGATAGGGGGCCGAAGCCGCTTTTGGATCGCGGTCATGGGCATCGACATACACCACCGCCAGCGTCTGGGGCAGCTCGCGTCTGCTCTCGCGCGACGTCAACGCCTTCTTGGGGTCGATGGCAGCGGGCGGCATGCTCCGATCGAACGACCCGCGCAGCGCGCCGGTCGCATCGATCACCGCGACGTGCTTGTCGCCCAGCGCCCGCGACATCATCAGCCCCGGCAATACGAACAGAGCGGCCATGAGCACCGGGAAAAACAGGGTCATGAAGATGAACATTTTCTTGCGCACCGTCGACAGATACTCCCGACGGAGAACCGCGATCATCTTCCTCACTGGGCTGCCTCCAGCGTTTCCATCCCGACCTTCTCGATGAAAATCTCCTCGAGGGAGGGGGCGGCGACCTCGAACTTGCGGATGCGCAGTTTCCCCACCGCCGCACGCAGAACGTCCTGAGGATCGGCCCCGTCGGCCAGCGTCAACTCCGCTGCATGGTTGACGATGCGCGCACGCGCGATCTGCGGAAGCTGTTCGAGAAATGCGCCGTCGCCGTCGTAATCGATGTGCAAGGTGTTCTTGCCCGCGGAGGCACGGACCTCTTCGAGCGAACCTGAGAGCACCACCTGCCCGCGGTGCACCAGAACGATGTCATCGGCCATTCTCTCGGCCTCTCCCATCATGTGCGTGGATAAGAGAATGGTCCTCCCTTCCGCTTTCAGCTCCTGCAGAAGGTTGCGGACGATCACCATGTTGACCGGATCGAGCCCTGACTGCGGCTCGTCGAGAATGATCAGATCGGGGTCGTGCAGGAGAGTGGCGATCAACTGGATCTTCTGCTGGTTTCCCTTGGAAAGCTCCTCGACCTTGGCGTCTCGCTTGTCGGTCAGCTCGAAGCGCTCGAGCCAGCGCTCGATGGAAGCGACTACGGCCGGGCCGCGCTTTCCTTTGATCTCTGCCAGAAACAGCAGCAGCTCGCGCAGCTTCATCTGCCGGTAGAGACCTCGCTCCTCCGGAAGGTAACCGATGCGATCCTGGGCATTCTGGACGCCGTCTCGCCACTGGATGGATCCGGAGTCGGGCAGGAAGATCCCGGTGATCATCCGGATGGTGGTCGTCTTGCCGGCTCCATTGCGGCCCAGCAAACCGGTGATCGTCCCGCGACGGACGGTGAACGAGACACCATCCACCGCGCGGAGATCCCCGAACGATTTCACCACATCATGAACAGCAAGGACCTCGGACATACGCGGGCACTCCTCGAACAACGTGCCGCGTATTGTACTGGGGGGGTCGAGCAGAGTTACGGTTTGGGTGGAGTGACATCAAAGGTCTCTTGAATCACCGGAATGAAGTGACGGATCCCTCGGACAATTCGATCGAGTGTCCGACCCCAGGCACCGCTGCCCTCATCACGAGAGGCGGCAAATGAAGGCGTAGCTGTGGCCAGCAGGCAAACAACGGCGGCGATGCGGAAAACACGACGGCACATACAGACCCTCCTCCATGCTCGTCTGAGCAGGTTGTTGTAGTTTCAGGAGGGCGCCCTGCCCTAGGAGTGACCGGCGAGAGGATTTCCCTACCCCCCCTTTCTCGTGGGGAGAGAAAATCGTCGCCAGCGCCTCGGGCCGGGCTGAAACTACATGGTGGGTCTGGCGAACATCAGGTTCGGCTGCCTGGGCAGCACGTCGAAGAAGCCACGAACATCGGAAAGATGCTCGCCGGTCAACCGCCCGGTGGCCGCGGACTCCCGGAGGTAGGCCAGCGCAGTCATCGCCCCTTTGCCAGAGGTCAATCCAGCAGTCTCGAAGAAAGACATGGCCGAACGGCACAGATCGACCACTTCCGCGGAGCGATTCAAGAGTAGGAGGCACTCGGCCATATCGACAGAGACGTACGCAACCTCGTGAGGCATCCCCATCTCGCGAAATTCGTCGCGCAGCCGATCGAGCAGCGGAAGGGCACGCTGATACTCGGTCTGGCGCATCAGAAGGCGGGCCAGATGCCAATGTGCCCGAGATACCAGTGCCATCGCGCCGATCTGCTCAAAGATCCTCACCGCTTGAACGAAGCAGGCCTCCGAACGATCGAAATCTCCAACCTCGCGGTGGGCGATCGCACGGTTCAGAAGCAGGATCCCGAACGTGAGTGGCTCCATCGTTGACTCGCAAGGACGAAGCTTTTCGAACGCCTCCAGGGCTTCACGAAAAAGGCAGGCATCAGCCAGAAATCCCGCCTCGGTCATTCGTGCGGAAACATATCGTCGGTCGTCGCCAAATCGCTGGAACTCGTCGGCCGCACGCCCGGCAAAGGAAGCAGCCTCTTTCTCCCGATTATTCAGGCGAATGACGATGGCGCGCATCAGGAGTACCCGCGCCCGATCGTAATCCGTACCCGCCGACTCCAACGCCCGCTGGGCCTGCTCC
>JBDSGC010000304.1:0-4179 GCA_039919215.1 Thermoanaerobaculia bacterium
GCACGGCCGGCGGCGGTGGTTCGCGAAGCGTCCGTCACGATTTTCGTCTCCGTCGCGTTCACTCGATTCAGTGAGTGAGGGCGGAATGCCGTTGAGATCTCGATGACACATCCCCACGCGAGTTCCCTCTCCCCGCCGCAGCGGGGAGAGGGTCCGCGAAGCGGGGGTGAGGGGTCTCTCCAGCATCAGAAGGACCCCTCATCCGGCCTACGGCCACCTTCTGCCCTCTGCGGCGGGGAGAAGGAACTCGATCGGGAGAGGCGGCGTGGGGTGTGTCATTAGAAGCCGCGAAGACGGCGAAGGATCTGCATCGACATGACTGTTGCAGAGCCTTGGGCAAACAACGCCGCCGGCCGTGCCGGCTCACTTTCGCTCGATCAGAACGCTCGATCCGAACGTCTCCGGCTTCAGCAGCTCGCGGGCCTTCAGATCATCTTTCAGATACGCGTCCCAGAAGATCAATGAGACCGTGCGGATGTTGCGAAACACGTTGCGGTCGCCTTCGAACGTTCCGTTGTTCCGCCGCGGTTGCTGCTGCTGTATGACCTGCTGTCCGCTTCGCGGATCGACCAGTGGACCGTTCGGGTTCATCGGGTCGTACACAGCGGTCTGATCGGGACCGGGGTCGACGCCACTGGCCATTCCGGTGAAGGAGAGATGGCGGGCACCCTCGATCAGCGCGAAGTACTTGTCGCCGGCAGGAGAGTGCTCGAAGGCGGTTCGGCGCCAATCGGGACCTTCGTTCTGGTCTGCCCCGAAATCGCGCGAGCCGGTCATGTAGAGGGCCGGGATCCGTACGTTGCGCCAGGACTCTGTGGTCAGCCCCCGGTTCGCCGCGACTCCCTGGGGAGACATTGCGATCGCTGCTTTGATGCGCGAGTCGACCAGCTTCAGGGGCGGATTTCCAAACGTCTGTGCCCCCGACAACAGCATGGTGGTGAAGGCGCCGTAGGAATGCCCCCCGACGCCGATACGCGCGTGATCCATTTTCCCCTTCAGCTCCGGAAATCGCTGTTCCAGTTGATCGAGCGAGTCAAGGATCAAGGTGATGTCGCGGGCCCGGTCGCGCCACTGCGGTTCTCTCTCACGTTCCCACATGGCCTCGGCCGGATTGGGACGCGGCGTCTTCGGCTCCTCCGCGCGAACGCGGTCGTTCTTCCGATTTCCATCGCGACGTCCCTCGGCCCGCTCCCGTCGACGCTCCATTGCCTCGTCCCGCAGCAGCGGGGCAAGCCTGCCCGCGTCCGCGTGCACCGGCCGGATGCAGACGTAGCCGTATCCGGTCCAGAACGAAGCCAGCGCTTCGTACGACCGATTGGAACCGCCGTAACCGTGCGAGAAGATGATGACGGGGAACGGACCGCCACGGGTGGGGTACTCCACCGAGAGGTCGAGATCCTTGTTCCGCTCTGGATCGTGCAAAAGCGCTGTGGGGATCACACCGACTGGACCGGAACCGACGTCCCCCATGAATCCAGCGAGCCCCGCCGGCCTGGGCTTCGGAGCTGGCTCCGGCTTGGGGTTGTCATCCGAGGAGCAGCCAACGAGGATCACGGCGGCGAGCAGGGCAAGGCATCGTTTCATCACAACCTCCGGTACGGCGGGGCCACACATCTGTTGAATCCGTCGCTCAGCATACGCACGAGCGAAAACGACAGATGGGTCTGCGATGGGCGCGCCAATCCTCGTCTGCGCGATCCACAGGCGGTGGAAGAGGATGCCGCTGGTTGCAGAAGTCGACGGAGCCGATGCCTTCCCTGACGCCCTGGACCATCGGGCTGCGATCGATCTGCTAGGCTCCGGCGGTGGAGAGCAAAGTCCGCCGCTACACCCTCAAACAGCCGGCCAAGGCGGCGAAAAGTTACCGGGTCCGTTACGAGGACGAGCTCAACGCCGAGCAACTCGAGGTGGTCATGGCCGGCGACGGTGCTTTGCTGGTGATCGCCGGTGCCGGGAGCGGCAAGACCAGGGCCCTCACCTATCGCGTTTCGCGGCTGATCGAGGACGGGATTGATCCTTCGGAGATCCTGCTGGTCACCTTCACCAACAAGGCTGCCCGCGAGATGCTCAGCCGCGTGGAGCAGCTGGTCACCATCGACACCCGCCGGATCTGGGGCGGCACGTTCCACTCCATCGGCAACCGGCTGCTCCGCCAGCACGCCGAAGCGATCGGCTATCGACCCAGCTTCAGCATCCTCGACAGTGAGGACGCCAAAGAGATGATGGAGAGCGCCATCTCCTCACTCGGCATCAAGACGCTGGAGAAGCGCTTTCCGAAGGGCGATGTCCTGCTGGACATCTACTCCTATCTGCTCAACACCAGGACTCCGCTGGAGCTGCACCTGGAGGACAACTATCCCCACTTCGCCATCTACCGTGACGAGATGGTGAACGTCTTCCGCCGCTACAAAGATCGCAAGCGGGAAGCGAACGCAATGGACTTCGACGACCTGCTGGTGAACTGGAAGATGCTGCTCGACGAGCATCCGGAAGCCGCCGAGCCGCTCAAGCGCCGCTTCCGCTCCATCCTGGTAGACGAGTATCAGGACACCAACAAGCTGCAGGCGGAGATCGTCGACGCCATGGCCTCGGTTCGCCGCAACATCATGGTGGTGGGCGACGACGCGCAGTCGATCTATTCGTTCCGCGGGGCCTCGTTCGAAAACATCATCACCTTCCCGCTCCGTTTTCCCGAGGCGAAGATTTACAAGCTGGAAACGAACTACCGTTCCACGCGCCAGATCCTGTCGCTGGCCAATGCCTGCATGGCCAACAATCAGTTCCAGTTCCGGAAAGAATTGCAGGCAGTACGCGGCGACGGACCCGATCCCGCCGTGGTCGGCGTCGACGATGTCTTCGAGCAGGCCGCATTCGTGGCCCAGCGCATCCTCGAACTGCGGGACGAAGGCGAGAGCCTCGCGGAGATCGCGGTGCTCTATCGCTCGCACTACCAGTCGCTGGAGCTGCAGATGGAGCTGTCGCGACGGCTGATCCCGTACGAGATCCGATCGGGCGTGCGCTTCTTCGAGCAGGCCCACATCAAGGACGTGATCGCCTACCTGAAGATCGTCACCAACTCGCGCGATGAGCTCTCGTGGAAACGAGTGCTCAAGCTGTATCCGAAGGTCGGCGAGAAAACGGCCGCGGAGATCTGGACGAAGATCGGCACGTCGCCCGATCCCCTTTCGCGTTTTCTCAGCGGCCTTCCCGACCTCACCGGACGCGGCGTCATCGGCAGCGTGAAGTCGCTGGGCAGCGTGCTGGGACTGATCGGAGGCGAGGGCATGAGGCACAACCCCTCGGAGTCGATCCGCCTGATCGTGGAGCGCGGCTATGCCGACTACGCGCGCTCGCGATTTCCCAACGCCCAGGCCCGTCTCGACGACCTCGAGCAACTGTCGCAGTACGCACTGCGATACGACGACGTGAACGCATTCCTCGAGGAGGTCGCCCTGGCCAATCCGATGGCCGGCGAAGACGTCGCCGTCGTCGGCCCCGAGGATGAGAAGGTGGTGCTGTCATCGGTGCATCAGGCTAAGGGTCTGGAGTGGCGTGCGGTGTTCGTCATCTGGCTGGCCGACGGACGCTTCCCCTCGGCGCGGGCACTGCGCGTTCCGGGAGGCATCGTCCGGCTGGACACCGCGCAACTGCATCAGGCCTTCGCCTTGACGCATGCGATGACCGCGGCTCCCGTTGCGGCGGCCGCGGCTGCGGCGGATTCGGACGACGTGCGCGCGCTGACCGAAACGTTCCAGCACGCCATCACCAAGGCCAGCCCGGCAGCAAGTAGCGTTGCCTCCTCGAACGAATCGGCTTCCGGCCCTCGCGAGATCGTCATCCCCGGCGAGGAAGAGGAACGACGCCTCTTCTACGTCGCCGTAACCAGAGCCAAGCAGGAGTTGTATCTGGTGTTTCCAGTCATGGCCCGCGATCGGGGCGGCATGGACGTGCTCATGGAGCCCTCGCGCTTCATCCGCGAGCTTCCGGGCGACCTCTACGAAAAATGGGTCATCGGCTCGGAATGAGGCCGGCACGGCCGGCGGCGGTGGTTCGCACAGCGTCCGCCACGATTTTCGCTTCAGTCGCGTTCACTCCGCCGCCTTTGATGACACTGTCCCATCGAGCCCCCTCTCCCCGCCGCAGCGGGGAGAGGGTCCGCGAAGCGGGGGTGAGGGGTCT
>JBDSGC010000305.1:0-5918 GCA_039919215.1 Thermoanaerobaculia bacterium
GCACGGCCGGCGGCGCTGGTTGCCCAAGGCTTCGCCAAGATCACGCTCCAAGACCTTCTGCCGCGCAGGCTCCTAGGGCCGGCACGGCCGGCGGCGCTGGTTGCCCAAGCTTCGCCAAGATCACGCTCCAAGACCTTCTGCCGCGCAGGCTCCTAGGGCCGGCACGGCCGGCGGCGCTGGTTGCCCAAGGCTTCGCCAAGATCACGCTCCAAGGCTTTCTGCCGCGCAGGCTCCTAGGGCAGATTCGAAGCGCTCCTCAGGAACTTGTCGATGTCCGCCTTCAGACGCGCGTGGGCCTTCCGATCGATGTAGACCATGTGGCCGGCCTCAAAGAAGTCCATCGAGACGTTCCGGGCGATCTCCGGATCGAGTTGCATCCGGGCGAAGGTGTAGCGAGTCGCGGCGAAAGGAGTGGCCAGATCGTAATAGCCATTGGCCACGAAGACCTTCATGTAGGGGTTCTGACTCATGGCGTTGCGAAGGGTCTCGGCGACATCCACGTAGCGGTTCTGGGCGCCATCGTAGTTCCATGGCCGGACTTTGTCGGTCAGGATCTCGTAGCCGAGATCGCTCTCGAACTTCAGCTCGCGCCGAAGGTAATCGTTCACCACCGCGGTGTACTCTCCGAAAATTGCCGCGTAGGAGGGATCGAACTCAGGGTTCTCCGAGGCGGCGTCCCGGTCAATTCCTACGAATCGGGAATCGAGGCGACCGACGGTTCGCCGCTGGTCCCGAAGCAGCTCCTTGTCGAAGCGGTCGATGCGCACGCGGAGATTGGTCTCGTCCAGATACGAAGGCGACAGGCCGGTGAGCCGGGAGAGCTTGGCGATGGTGGCCTTGCGGTCGGCGTCGGGCAGCCGGTCGCCCTGCATCAGTGCCCGGGTGTAATCGCCGAGCGCGAACTGTTCGGATTCGGCCACCGCTTTCTCGATGCTCATGGCCTGGAGATCCGCAGGGAGACGCTTGTGATACCAGGCGGTGGCGGTGTAGGTCGGAAGGAACAACTCGTACGCCAGGTCATTCGAAGAATCGAACCTTGCTGTCTGGAAATTCAGGATCGAGGAAATCAGGATGATTCCATTCAGATAGAAGCCCTGACGTTGCAGCCAGCCGGAGAGGCCGGCGGCGCGGGTGGTGCCGTAGCTTTCTCCGGCGAGGAACTTCGGCGACGCCCATCGGCCGTTCCGCGTGGTCCATAGACGGATGAACTCTCCGACCGATTGAATGTCGGCATCCACTCCGTGAAACTTGCCGGCGTCGGCGAAGGGAATGGCGCGGCTGAAGCCGGTGGTCACCGGATCGATGAAAACCATATCGGTCAGATCGAGGATGCTGTCCTCGTTGTCGACCAGCCGATAGGGCGGTTTCGCCGCATGCCCCTCATCATCGAGGTAGGTGACCCGCCGAGGACCGAATGCTCCCATGTGCAGCCACACCGAAGAGGAGCCCGGACCGCCGTTGAAGGTGTAGGTGACCGCCCTGCGTGCAGGGTCCGCTCCGTCCTTCGTGTACGAGGTGAAGAAGAAGCTTGCGCGCGGCTTGCCCTCGTCGTCCTTCAGGATGAGGGTTCCTGATTTTGCGGTGTAGTTGATGGAGACCCCGTTGATGCTCACCGCATGCTGGGTCGTAGAGATCTGATCTTTCGCGTCGGGACGGTTGGAAGAGGCGGCCGGGCGATCGCGCTCCTGCGTGGCGGGCTCAGAGGCAGCCTCCCGGCGCTCACGAGGTGGCTCCATTTCCCTCCGAGCGGGCGGCTCGGGAGACTGCGCCAGAAGAGAAGGTGCGGCCAGCGCGAGCACAACCGCGAGCAGATGTTTTTTCATCAGTGGATCCTCCATGCACCGGTCGTTCCGGGCGATTCACTCCATGCGCCGGGCTCAGCGAGCCTAGCATCGAACTGTTTTCGAGCGTGCTCCGGCACCGGGTGTGTGTGTTTCCGCCTGCTCGCCCGAATCGGTCCCCATGGCGAACCTCCTTGCGATGTTGCCTACAGGATCGAAATCTTTCCGGCGCTATTTGGTCGGTCGCGGTGACGGGCGCGGCGTTACCATTCGAGATCATGTTCTCGGCTCGGGAGATCGGCAGCCGTTTCCAGTCGCGTTCCTCGGTTCAACCGGACGATCTGGGCGGAGCGTTGAAACGTGCACTGGAAGAAGTCTGTGCGATCTTCGATTCCAAGTTCGCGTTGCTGACCTGGGAGGAGTCGGAGGAGCCGTGGGTGGTCATCGCCCGGTGCACTTCGGATGAGTTCCACTGTCGCGAAGAAAAAGTCGAGCCTTTCGCGCCACCGGTGGCCCCCGAGCTGAGCGGCAGCACGTTCTGGGTTTCGTCGCCCCGAGCCGGCAGCATGGTTCGCGCCGACGGTGAAAGCAGTGCGAAGGGGGCTGTGATCACCGAAGCGTTGCTGGGCGAGCTGCCCTCGGATGCCATGTTGACGTTCCCCATCATTGCGGCGCGTGGAGAAGGGCGCGTCTTCGTGTCGTTTGCAGAAAGGGAGCATCTCGAGCTTGCGCTACTGGCTGCGGATGCCGCGGGGCGCCTGGTGGGGGAGCAGCTGGATCGCCACCTCCATGTGGCGGCGTCGACTGACGAGGCGGTGGCCCGGGAGCGGGTGCGCGTGGCCCGCGACCTTCACGACGGTCTTCTGCAGTCGTTCACCGGAATCGTCCTGCAACTGGAGACGGCGCACAGTGTCCTGACCACCGAACCGGAGCGGGCGAAGCGGATGGTCACCGAGGCGGAAGCCTCACTGATGGCCGATCAGCGCGAGTTGAGATCCTTCGTCGAGCAACTCGGGCCGCGGGCGGCGCGAGCGGAATCCGCCTTTGACTTCAACGCCCGGCTGCAGGACCTCGTTTCCAGGCTCCATCAGCAGTGGTCGATTCATCTGCTGCTCGATCTCTCCGGTGTCGACGTTTCCGTTTCCCGCCACCTGGGACATGAAACGTACCGGATCCTGCACGAAGCGGTGATGAATGCAGCGAAACATGGTGCCGCCAAAAATATAAACGTACGAATGCGCACCGGTGAGGGTCGGATCCGCATCGAAGTCAGCGATGATGGCAGCGGCTTCGAATGGCGGGGAAGGATGTTGCTGGAGGCCATTCGCGAAAGCGGGAGAGGACCGAGGATGCTGGCCGAACGGGTGATCGCACTGAATGGTGATCTGGCGATCGAATCGTCGGATTCGGGAGCCCGCGTCGAGATCACGGTGCCTCTGGGTTTTGTGGAGGATTTCTGATTCGACTGGTGCTGGCTGACGATCATCGAATGATTCTCGAAGGGCTGGAACAGTTGTTCCGGCGCGAGGAAGACTTCGAAGTGGTGGCCACCTGCACCAGCGGCGAAGATGCCGTGACCGCAGTTCGGCGCTTCCGCCCCGATGTGCTGGTGGTGGATCTGCGGATGCCCAAGGGGGACGGATTGTGGGTACTGCACCAGCTGCAGGGCATGCAACTGCCCACCGCAGTGGTGCTGCTGACCGCCTCCCTGGATGACGAAGAAGTGGCGGACGCCGTGCGGGCCGGGGTGCGCGGACTGGTGTTGAAAGAGGCCGCCGCCATCTCACTGGTGGAGTGCGCGCGTCGAGTCGCGGCGGGTGAGCGGGCTCTCGATAACGCTCTGGTCAGCAGGGCCCTGGACCACGTTCTCAAACGAGAAGCGGCCGCTCGTAAGATCACCGAGATCCTGTCGCCCAGAGAAACGGAGATCGTCAAGATGGTGGCCACCGGCCTTCGCAACAAGGAGATCGCCACCCAACTCCTCATCGGAGAGGGTACCGTTAAGTCTCATCTCCACGCGATTTACGAGAAATTGAGCGTCCACGGGCGCGTCGAGCTGGCCCGCTATGCCTACGATCGTGGGATGGTCGACCCTCCGCCGGCCTCTATCGAACGATAGAGGCATTTTCGATCCAACGGTACTTCCCGGCCCTTTTCCCAGCGTGTACGTTGGCGGGTGCGGATTATCGATGGAAATCATGATGGCCCTATCAGACAGCAGTCTCGGCACCACAGACCTCGTCGGCCTCTTCCGGCAGACTCTCGACGGCTCCCTTCTCGATTGTAACGACGCGTGCGCCCGGATTCTTGACTACGACGACCGCGAGGAGCTTCTTGCGGCCAACGGCTTCGCCTACGTTCAGGCGTCCGACCTTCAAGCGATCTCCGCGGCGATCCCGGACATCGGTGCTCTTTCCAACGTCGAAGTGGCGTTGCGGAAGAAAGGTGGCGCGGTCTGTTGGGTTTTGCAGAACCTTCGTGTGACGGCCTCAGAAGACGCTTCGGCACTGTGGCTCGAGGGAGCCATGTTCGACGTCACCGAGCAGCGGCTGGGAGTGCAGAGCCTGGAGTATCAGGCGGGGCACGACGGCCTGACCCTGCTGCCGAACCGCACCCTGATCGTCGATCGGCTCAACGTTGCCCTGGCGCGAATTCGCCGCCGCCCTGCTGCCGTGGCTACGCTGGTGGTCGATCTGGATCACTTCGAGGTCATCAACAGCGCCTTCGGCCATGGCATCGCAGATCGTGTACTCAAGGCGATGGCCGACCGCATCATCGACTCCACGCGGATCGAAGATGCCGTCGGGCGCTTTGGCAGCGATGAATTCATCGTGGTCCTTGGGGATGTGGTTGCGGAGGCCGATATCGCGGTCGTCGCCCAGCGGATCCTCGATTCCGTGGAGAAGCCTCTCCTCATCGCCGGTCATGACATCCGACTGACTGCAAGCATCGGGATCAGCGTCTCCACCGAAGACGGGGAAGAGGCAGACACCCTGATCCAGAAGGCAGTCACCGCGGCGTACGGCGCCAAAGAGCGCGGGCGCAACCGTTACCACTTCCACACCAGCGAGCTGAACACCCGTGTGCTGGAGCGGACCGCGCTGATCTCGGGCCTTCGCCGCGCGCTTTCGCGCGGAGAATTCGAGCTTCATTACCAGCCCGAGGTCAATGTGCAGACCGGACGCATCGAGTGTATCGAAGCTCTTCTACGCTGGAAACATCCCGACGTGGGCATCATTCCGGCCGCCGACTTTCTTGCGGCAGCGGAGCAGGGCCAGCTGGATGCATCCATCACCGAATGGGTGGTGTCGGAAGCCTGCAGGCAGGCCAAGGTGTGGCATCAGGAAGGGATGCGCAATCTGCGCGTCGCGGTCAACGTCTCTTCGAATCAGTTCTACAGCAGGAGTCTCGCGAAGACCGTGCAGCAGGCGGTCCTGGTCAGCGGTCTGGAGAACGGGTCGCTGGAACTGGAGATCGCTGAGCCGATCCTCTCCAAGAAGAGCCGCGCCGGAGAGGTCATGAATGAGCTGCGCGAGCTCGGCGTCCTTCTGGCCATCGACGACTACGGAAGCGGAGGCTGCTCCTTCGCCGACTTGAAGGTGCTACCAGTGAACACCTTGAAGATCGCCCCGAACTTCGTGCAGAACATGACCCGCCGGGCGGATGATGCCGCCATCGTCCAGGCCATGATCACGATGGCCAAGGGGCTGAACATGCGAGTCGTCGCGGAAGGCGTCGAATCGAAAGACCAGCTGACGCACCTGCTGCAGCGGCGTTGCAACGACATGCAGGGGTTCTTCTTCGGACGACCCCGCCCTGCGGCGGATCTGGCGGACGTCCTGCTCATGCAGCACTGATCGAGGAGATGGTAGCTGGGTTGCCTCCTCCGAGGCCCTGGCGCGTAGCGGAAGGGGCAGCGATTCGTCGCTGCCCTTTTTGTTTTTTGATGCAGTTGCGCCGTCAAAACCCTCGGTACTTGGGTCTGCTTCGGTGTCGCCCGGGTCCAAAAGAAATCGGGCGGACCTTTCGGCCCGCCCGTTTCCCACCGCTCCCAAGAGCTGCGTTTCTTAGTACATGCCACCCATGCCGCCGCCCATGCCGGCACCGGGGTTGCCGCCGCCACCCTTCTCTTCTTCC
>JBDSGC010000306.1:0-4948 GCA_039919215.1 Thermoanaerobaculia bacterium
CCGGCTGAGAGGCGAAGGCGCCAACTCCAACGACCTGAACCGGGTAATGCCGGCGTAGGGAAGCGGGGCGATTCCGAAGCATCTCCGTTATCTCCTCGCCGGGCCGATTGTTGTGGCCTCAGGAGGAGATTGATGAGCGAGACACTGGAGCAGATCGCGCCGCCGAAACGCCGCGCCGACCGCACCCCTTCGAAACAGACGCCGTTTGGATTCCAGTTTCCTTCCTCGACCAAGGTCTATGTGCCGGGGATCGTTCATCCCGATGTCCGGGTCGGAATGCGCGAGGTCGCATTGACCCCCACCCGGATCGGAAATCAGACCGTGGCCAACGAGCCGTTCCGCATCTACGACACCAGCGGGCCCTACTCCGATCCGAACGTGGTCATCGACATCGAGGAAGGCTTGCCCCGCCTGCGCGAAGAGTGGATCCGCTCGCGGCCGGGAACCGTGTACGCCGACAGCGGCGCGACCTACCGTCCCGTGGCCGGACAGAGCGATGCGGCCCTGCCGCTTCCTCCGCGGCATCGCGTCACGCGCGGGAACGGCAACGTGACCCAGCTCGCACTGGCCCGCGCCGGCGTGATCACGCCGGAGATGGAGTACATCGCTATCCGCGAGAACATGGGACGCAGCGGACCGGCAACCGCCCGCCGTCATGCCGGCCAGAGTTTCGGTGCGGCGATCCCTGCGATCATCACGCCGGAATTCGTGCGCGATGAGGTTGCCCGCGGTCGCGCCATCATCCCTGCCAATATCAATCACCCGGAGTCGGAGCCGATGATCATCGGCCGCAACTTCCTGGTGAAGATCAACGCGAACATCGGCAACTCCGCCGTCACGTCCTCGATCGAAGAAGAAGTGGAGAAGATGACCTGGGCCATCCGCTGGGGCGCGGACACGGTGATGGACCTCTCCACCGGCCGCAACATTCACGAAACGCGCGAGTGGATCATGCGCAACTCGCCGGTGCCCATCGGCACTGTTCCGATCTACCAGGCGCTGGAGAAGGTCGGCGGCAAGGCAGAAGAGTTGACCTGGGAGGTCTTCCGCGACACCCTCATCGAGCAGGCGGAGCAGGGCGTGGACTACTTCACCATCCACGCCGGTGTGCTGCTGCGCTACATCCCGCTCACGGCGAATCGCGTCACAGGCATCGTGTCGCGCGGCGGCTCCATCCTGGCCAAATGGTGCCTGGCCCACCATCAGGAAAACTTCCTCTACACACGCTTCAATGAGATCTGCGAAATCATGGCCGCCTACGACGTCTCCTTTTCGCTCGGTGACGGGCTGCGTCCGGGATGCCTTGCCGACGCCAACGACGAGCCGCAGTTCGCCGAGCTCAAGACGCAGGGCGAGCTGACGAAGATCGCCTGGTCGCACGGCTGCCAGGTCATGAACGAAGGCCCCGGCCACGTGCCCATGCACCTGATCAAGGAGAACATGGAGAAGCAACTGGAGTGGTGCGGTGAAGCGCCGTTCTACACACTGGGGCCGCTGACCACCGACATCGCGCCGGGCTACGACCACATCACCAGCGCCATCGGCGCCGCCATGATCGGCTGGTACGGAACGGCCATGCTCTGTTACGTCACGCCGAAAGAACACCTCGGCCTCCCCGACAAGGACGACGTGCGTCAGGGCGTCATCGCCTACAAGATCGCCGCACACGCCGCTGACATCGCCAAAGGTCATCCCGCGGCGCAGGAGTGGGACGACACGCTGAGCAAGGCGCGCTTCGAGTTCCGCTGGGCCGATCAGTTCAACCTGGCGCTCGATCCCGACACTGCGCGCCAGTACCACGACGAGACGCTCCCGCAGGAAGGCGCCAAGTCTGCGCATTTCTGTTCCATGTGCGGCCCGCATTTCTGCTCCATGAAGATCACCCAGGAAGTGCGCGACTACGCAGCCGCGCAGGGCATCGCGGAGCAGGAGGCCCTGGCGCACGGCATGAGCGAACGGTCCCAGGCATTCCTGGAGATGGGCGCCGATGTGTACGTTCCTCCGCGACCGGACGAGGAGGCGCCGTGAACGTTGGCGTCGTCGGCGGAGGCGTCGTCGGTTCGGTCGTCGCCCTGGAGGCAATCCGCCTCGGATGGAGCGTCACTCTGTTCGACGCACCGGATGCCTCGCTCCGTTGCAGCAACACCGCAGCGGGCATGCTCTCTCCCTGCGCGGAGTTGGAGACCGCCGACTCCGATCTCTTCAACCTCGGCGTGCGCTCGCTGGAGCAGTGGCCCTCCCTCCTCCGCACGCTTCCGGAGCCGGTATTCTTTCGAAGAGAAGGAAGTCTGCTCACCGCGCACGCCGGCGATGGGACCTCCCTGCGGCGGTTGCTGGATCTCATGGACCGGAAGACCGGCCAGCGGTTTGCGCCGGTCGCGCCGGAAGCGTTGCAGGTGCTGGAGCCTCAATGGTCGATGCGCGGAGAGGTCTACTACCTTCCGAATGAGGGGCAGATCGACAGCCAGGGATTTCTGGCCGCAGCGACCAGGCTCTTTGCCCATTCGGGAGTTCTGCATCGCGCCGTGGCCTCGCGTGTTGGGCCTCATGCGGTCGATCTCCAGGACGGCACGCACCATCCGTTCGACTGGGTGTTCGATTGCCGCGGGCTTGGGGCGAAGACCGATCTCGCCGATCTTCGCGGCGTACGCGGCGAGATGATCTGGGTTCATGCGCCCGGTGTTGGCCTCCGGCGTCCGCTGCGCCTGATGCATCCGCGCTATCGCATGTATCTCGTCCCCCGGCCCGACGACGTCTATCTGGTGGGCGCGACAGAAATCGAGTCGGAAGACCGTTCGCCGCTCAGCGTCCGCAGCGCGCTGGAGTTGCTGTCGGCGCTCTTTTCCATCCACTCCGCGTTCGCTGAGGCGCGCATCATCCGGTCGGACGTCAATCTGCGCCCGGCATTTCCGGACAACCGACCGCGCGTGGAACAGGTCGACGGCTTGACCAGGATCAACGGGATGTTCCGTCATGGCTTCCTGATCGCGCCGGCATTGGTGATGGATGCCCTCGCGTTTGTGGCTGAGGGACGGAGCATCTCGCCCGAGGCGATCATGGAGAACGTGGAGAACGCGTATGCAGCGGATTGAGGTCGTGCTGAACGGGGATCCGACTGCGGTCGATCCGTCCACGACGGTGGCCTCCATGCTGGAGACCCGCGGGTTCAATCGGCGTTATGCGGCGGTGGCCATCAACGAGCAGTTCGTTCCGCGGACGCAGCATCCGACGCAACTCCTGCAACCGGGAGATCGCGTCGAAGTGCTCATGCCGTTCGCCGGCGGTTGACCGGGACTAACAATGACCTGGACCCTCGCAGACGTGCCTTTGTCGAGCCGCTTCATTCTGGGAACGGCCGGCTATCCCTCTCCGCAGATTCTGGTCGAGGCGATCGAGGCTGCCGAAGCGGAGGTGGTTACGGTCTCGCTCCGGCGGCAGGTGGCCGGCCGGGATGGTCAGCCGAATGCGTTCTGGGACCTGCTCCGCGGCGCTGGCCGTCGCTTTCTTCCCAACACGGCGGGCTGCCATCGCGCCCACGAGGCGTTGGTGACCGCGCAGATGGCGCGGGAAGTCTTCGAGACGCACTGGATCAAGCTGGAGGTCACCGGCGATGACTACAACCTGCAACCCGATCCGTTCGAAACCGTCGAGGCAGCGACTGCACTGATCAGGGATGGGTTCGAGGTGTTTGCCTATTGCACCGATGACCTGGTGGTCTGCCAGCGGCTGGCCGACTCCGGTTGTCGCGTGCTCATGCCGTGGGGCGCGCCGATCGGAAGCGGGCGCGGTCTGTTGAATCCGTACGCGCTGCGCACCATCCGCGAGCGATTGCCCGATCTCACGCTGCTCATCGACGCCGGAATCGGATCTCCCGCCGATGCGGTCTCCGCGATGCAGATGGGCTACGACGGGATCCTGCTGAATTCTGCGGTCTCGCAATCGGCTGATCCGGTGCGCATGGCTCAGGCGTTCCGTCTGGCCATCGAGGCCGGCCGCCTCGCGTACCAGGCGGGCGTGATGGAGCCACAGGAACGCGCCGTCCCCACCACGCCCTTGATCGGTGTGCCGTTCTGGCAGCAGGGGCCTCGTGGGGGCTAGGCCGCGGGCTGAGCGCGTGGTGTGGGCGGTGGGGGGATCCGACTCCTCAGGCGGTGCCGGGATTCAGGCGGACATCCGAACCATCCACAACCTCGGCGTGCATGCTGGATCGATCGTCACGGCGGTGACCGCGCAGGGCGCCCGAGGAGTGAGCGGCGTGTGGCCGGTGCCCCTGGAGACGCTCGCGGCGCAGTGGGAGGTGCTGGAGCGTGACCTTCCTCCGGCGGTGATCAAGATCGGCATGCTGGGCACCGCGGCGCATGTCCGATTTGTTGCCGAGCGGCTGCGCAATCTCGGCGTGTCAGCCGTTCTCGATCCGGTGATGGGAGCCAGCGCCGGAGGTGCACTGCTGGATGATGACGGTCGCTACGCGCTGCTGCATGAGTTGATTCCGCAGGTCTCCGTGCTCACTCCGAACCTCGTTGAGGCCAGCGCGCTGCTCGGTGGTCGAAGCCTTTCGACGAGCGAGGAGATCGAGACTGCGGCGCGGAATCTGGCAGCACTCGGTCCCTCCACGGTGATCATCAAGGGCGGACACGGGGAAGGACCTCTGGCCCAGGATTGCGTGCTGAGCGGGGATCGCCTGGTGTGGCTGTCCAGTCGTCGACTGCAGTCGGAACACACGCATGGAACGGGATGCACCTTCGCGTCCGCGTATGCGGTCGCCCTCAGCAGAGGAGGGAGCGCGATTGATGCCGCGGTGGTGGCGAAGATGTATGTCACCGAAGCCATTCGCAACGGATACGCCGCGGGGCAGGGTGCCGGCCCGGTGCAGCAGGGCAGATGGCCGCAGCAGGAAATCGATCTTCCCTGGTCGACCGGAAATGCCGCTGCAGGCTCGCAACGCCTG
>JBDSGC010000307.1:0-9420 GCA_039919215.1 Thermoanaerobaculia bacterium
GGTCCTCCCTACGCCATTGCTGCCCGCCGTGGATCCCTCACCGAGATCCATGTCTCGGTCTGGTCCTGGAGGCACCAGTGGCACACTCACCGGTAGGCCCAAAGAAATCCGCCTGGTGTTTCGACTACAGTTTCGCTTCATGAAGACTGACGGCTCTCTCCTTGAGCGCGCTCGCGATCATGCCCTCCGCTATCTGGCGTCGCTGCCGGAGCGGCATGTGGGCGCCACGGCGAAACGCGAGGCGCTGCTCGCTGCCTTGCGTGTTCCTCTTTCCGATCGGGGCGAAGAGGCGGAATCGGTCCTCGACGCCCTGGTGGCAGGCGCGGAACCAGGGATCATCGGCAGCGCAGGCCCGCGCTACTTCGGGTTTGTGATCGGTGGCTCGCTGCCGGTTTCCATTGCCGCCGACTGGATGGTGACCGCCTGGGATCAGAATGCCGGTATCTACGCCACCTCTCCCGCGGCCTCGGTGATCGAGGACGTCGTGCGCGAGTGGCTGCTCGACCTCTTCGATCTTCCGCGCACGGCGAGCGTGGGCTTCGTCACCGGCGGGCAGCAGGCCAACTTCACCGCGCTGGCGGCCGCGCGATACGGCGTGTTGCGACGAGCGGGCTGGAATGTTGAGGATGAGGGGCTGGCCGGAGCGCCGCGGGTCCATCTGGTGATGGGAGAGGAGGGGCACGTCACCATCCACTCCTCGCTGCGTGTCCTGGGATTCGGTACGAGATCCATCCTGAGTGTGGAGTGCGACGAACAGGGACGGATGCGCCCCGAGGCCCTGCGCCGGGTGCTCGCTCCGCTGGAAGGGCCGGTCATTGTCTGTTCGCAGGCGGGCAACGTGAACAGCGGATCGGTCGATCCCCTGCGCGAGATCGCTACGATCGCGCACGAGAAGAACGCGTGGCTGCATGTGGACGGCGCGTTCGGACTGTGGGGTCGGGCTAGCGAGGCGAAGCGACCGCTGCTCGATGGCGTGGATCTGGCGGATTCCTGGGCCACCGATGCGCACAAGTGGCTGAACGTTCCGTATGACAACGGCATCGTGATCGTGCGCGACTCCGCCTCGCACCGCGCGTCGATGACGATCACCGCTGAATACCTGGAGCAGACTGCCGGAGTGGAACGCGACGCGGTGGACTGGGTCCCGGAGTTCTCGCGCCGGGCTCGCGGAGTGGTCTGCTACGCCGCCCTGCGACACCTCGGGCGCAGCGGCGTCGAGGAGATGATCGACCGCTGTTGCCAACGCGCCGAGCAGATGGCCGAGATGCTCGGACGCGATGCGCGCGTCAGGATCCTCAACGACGTGGTGCTCAATCAGCTGCTGGTGCGCTTCGGCGACTCCGACACGCTGACGCGCGAAGTGGTGACTCGCGCGCAGCAGGAAGGCACCTGCTGGATGTCGGGAACGACGTGGCACGGCATGGGGGCGATGCGGCTGTCGTTCTCGAACTGGTCGACGAGCGAAGAAGACGTGGAGCGGTCGGCCAGGGCGATTCTGGCGTGCATGCCGCGCTGAGGGACTGCGGCAAGCTCCCGCCGGCACGGATGCCGGCGCTCCGAAGGGCGGCGTGTTCTCAGGCTTCCGGAATGAGGAACGCGGTGTTCATGGCGTCGGCGATGTCGTCGACCCTCTCGGTGGTGGCGATGATCTGCAGCGGTTCGGTCACGCGCTGGCGGACCACCTCGCGATCGGAGCTGGTGGTCAGGATCACGTTCTCCAGATGGTTTCCGTTCTCCTCCCGGAGGTAGGAAAGCACGCCGTAACCGCTGTGGCGGGGGAGGTCGGTATTGATCACGATGGCGCGATAGGTGGCGTTGCGCAGCATCTCGATCGCTTCCCACCCGTCGGTGGCAAAGTCCGCGCGGAGTTGAAGACGCTCCCCGGCTTTCTCGATGGCAGCCGCAACGAGTGGATTGTTCTCCACGATCAGCAGCAGTCTCTCGTCGCTCATGGGGTCCTCCCTCTGTGCGTCCATCATGTTCCTGGAGCGCCTTACCGGCAAGCTCTGCAAGGAACGGGCAGACCAGTCGATTACTGATCGGCCAGGACTTTGGCCACCCGGGCCAGCAAAACCTGATTTTTCACCGGCTTGCGGATGAAGTCCGACGCGCCGATCTCGAACGCCCTGACCTCCACTTCATCTCCGGGCAGACCGGAGACGAAGATGGCAGGAACGGTCAAGCCGTTTTCGCGGATCGCGCGCAGCAGACTGTGGCCATCGATGAAGGGAAGGTCGATGTCCAGCAGTACCAGGTCGACCGCTTCACGGCCGAGAAGCATCAACGCCTCCGCGCCATCCTTGGCCAGGAGAACCGTGTAGCCGGCGGCTTTGAGGACGGCGTTGTTCAGTTCGCGATTGAGAACGTTATCCTCGACCACCAGCACGGTCGGCTGGCGGTTTCGCTCGGATCGCGCCGGCTGTGCGGAAGACCTGGTGCGGGCCTGGAGGATCTCCCGCTGCAGCGCTTTGGTCTCCGGGTCGGGCTCGATGCGCAACTCCCGTTTGAGCACCTTCGCGCAGGTCTCGTACTGCTGGAGCGCGTTGACCACGTCGCCGCTCTGGAGGTACAGGCGCATCAGGGCGCGATGGACAGGCTCCTGCAGGATGTCCAGTCGTAGCGAGCTTTGTGCAGTGCCGGCCGCCTGATCGATCGCGCCGCGCTTCATCTGCATCTCCATGAGCGAGGTGTGGGCGCGCAGCGCAGCTCGGTGGAGTCGGTCGCGCTCGGCCAGCGTCCACTGATCGAATCGCTCCTCATTGAGAGAGAAGCCATCCAGGAAATCCCCCCGATACAGGGCCACGGCCTCACTCAGAGAGGTTTCGGTGCCGCTGGCCACCAGCAACTCGAACGCGGCGACATCGCATTGGACGAACGTATCGTCCAGCCCGAGGAGATCGCCCTCCTCGATCAGAAGTTTCTGTTCGGAGATTCCTGCCAGTTCCTTGCGCAGGGTGGAGAGCGTCTGCCTGAGGCTCTGGCGTGCTTGATCGGGACCGGTGCTGCTCCAGAGCAGGAGGGCGAGCTTCTCGCGCGAAACGCGTTGGGTGGGCCGGACGCCGAGATAGGCGAGCAGCGCCTGTGATTTCCGGGCCCCGATGTTGATCAGTGCGCCCTGTGCGGATCGGATCTGCAGGTCGCCTAGAAGTTCCAGTCGAAGGTCTGCCATGAGTTCGGGCGAATTATGGCATTCCCGGTCGCGATCTCGCGCGCTGTTTCGCTCGCGGAATCGTTTTCCGGGCGATCTTCGGCGTTCGATTGGGCCATCCTCGCGATCGGGGACCGTGCCTCAGTCGAAGGCGCAACTCGCCGTCACGGGCTCGCCGGGCGTGGGCCTCGGAGTCGTTGTTTGCCGGACCGAGTGGCGCCCTCGAGGGGCGATGGAGCGACGTGCTCGAGCCGTTCGGGCGACGCGGTCGCAACTGCTAGACTGACGACAGGGTCCGCTTGCTGTGCGCGAGGGACTTCCGCGGGAGTCCGTTTGAAGAAGGGGACGCGGTGGGAGCCGAACTGGACGATCCGGAATTGACCTCACCGCATCGCTCGATGGCGACGAACGGGATCGTGACGTGTCCATGACAATCAGGAATCCGGACTGTCCAAGCGAGGAGACTCTGGCCGCGTTCGTCGACCGGCGGCTGGTCGTTTCTGAACGCGCGGGGATCGTTCGGCACATCGCAGGGTGTGCCCAATGTCACGCCTTCGCGGTCGCTGCCCCCGATCGCACCGGACCGGCGGACGCGGCGTCGACGTCTGCTCTCCCTTTCCGTCCGCGGATCATTCTGGCTCTGGCGGTGTTGGCCGCTGCCGTGGCAGCCTCCATCTTTCTAGCCATTCCGCTGGCCGACCGGTTGCACGGCAACACGGGAGTCGACGCCCTGGCTCGATCGGTCCCTGAGCGCAGGCCGATCGAAGCGCGGTTGACCGGATTCGACTATCACCCGATGTCCCCGGCCATTCCCCGGACCGGTGAGGGGTCATCGGACGACGACGCGAGAAACTGGCGGCTGCTCAACGTGGCCTCCCGTATTCAGGAGAGCGCAACCCGGAATCCGACGGTGGAGAACCTGCACGTCCTCGGCGTCTCCCGCCTCCTCCTGGGGCAGACCGGTGCCGCTGTGAAGGCACTGGAACAGGCCCTCCTCGCGGAGACGGCGCAGTCCGATGCCGACCTCGCCCTCGATGCCTCCGGCAATGCCGCGTTGCTCAACGACCTGGCGGCCGCTCTGGCCACCGATTCCTCCCGGACCGGGAACGCCGCTGAGGGCGAACGAGCACTGCGTGCGGCAGAGCGTTCGTGGAACCTGGGGAAAGCGCCAGAGGCCGCATGGAACCGGGCGGTGGCGCTGGAGGCTGCCCGCGGGCGGAAAAAGTCGGTGGAGGCCTGGAAGAACTACCTGACGGTCGATACCAGCTCACCCTGGGCGGCCGAAGCGCAAGCGCGCGTGCAGTCCGTCTCAACAGACTGAGGCCGGCAGCCGGCACGGCCGGCGGCGTGGGTTCGCAAAGCGTCCGCCACGAGTTTCGCATCAGTCGCTTCACACGGCCCCCTTGGATGACAAGGCGAGCGCAACACCCCGCGACGACGGAGCACTGATCGGTCGGGACGGGGAAAAACTGCTAGGCTTCGGCGCGTTTGTGGCGATCCCGATTGCTCTCTTTTTCCGGCGTAGCGGTGGCCATTGCCGTCTGGCAGGTGGCCATCGCCGGAAGCCGAGGTCTGGTGCCGGGTCCTGTGGCCGTGGTCATGGCCATCGGTGAGCTGGCCCGTAGCGGCCTTCTGATCCGCTACATCGTCGCGTCTCTCTTTCGTGTCACCTGGGGTTACTCGATGGCCGTGCTCGTCGCGCTGCCCGCCGGGGTCTTCCTCGGATCGAGCCGCAGGGCGGAAGCGGCCCTCCATCCGCTCATGCAGTGGCTCCGGCCGATTTCTCCTCTGGCCTGGATCCCCCTGGCAATCCTCTGGTTCGGGGTAGGCGATCTTTCGGCGATGTTCCTGATCTTCATGGCGTCGCTCCTGCCTCTGACTCTGGCGACCACACGTGCGGTGCACGAGGTCGATCCCGTGGTGCTGCGCGCGGCGCGCAACTTCGGTCTTCCCACGCGGCGGTTGATCCCGTCAGTGATCCTGCCGGCAATTCTTCCGCAGCTGGTCATCAGCATGCGCATCAGCCTGGGGATCGCCTGGCTGGTTGTGGTCGCCGCGGAGATGATCGCGGTGAACTCCGGGCTTGGCTTTCTGATCGTGGACGCGCGCAACGCAGGGAATCGCTACGACCTGGTCATCGCCGGGATGGTCCTGATCGGCGTGATCGGCTTGATCCTCGACGGGATGATGCGCTCTCTGACCCGCCTCGACCTCATCCGATGGAGCACTCTGGATCCCAACCGATGAAGGTCTCCTTTCGCGACCTCACCATGCGCTTCGGAGAACTGGACGTGCTGCGGGACATCTCGCTGGACGTCGCCGAGGGGGAGTTCGTGTGCATCCTGGGACCTTCGGGATGCGGCAAATCGACGCTGCTCAACATCGCCGGCGGCTTTCTGTCGCCGACCGAGGGAAGTGTGACCATCGATGGGGAGAAGGTCAGCGGTCCGGACCGGCGGCGCATCTTCGTGTTTCAGGAGCGTGGGGTCTTCCCCTGGTTGTCGGTGGAGCAGAACATCGGGTTCGGACTCTTTGATGTGGACCCGCAAGAGCGCCAGCGCAGGATCGATCACTACGTGAAGCTGGTCGGACTGAGCGGGTTCGAACGCGCCTATCCCCGCGAGTTGTCCGGGGGGATGAAGCAGCGGGTCGAAGTGGCCAGAGCCCTGGCGGTGAACCCCGACGTTCTCTATCTCGACGAGCCGTTCGGTGCGCTGGACTCGATCACCCGGCTGCAGATGCGCAGTGAACTGCTGCGGATCTGGCAGGCCGAGCGGAAAACCATCCTGTTCGTGACGCATGACATCGAGGAGTCGGTGCAGCTGGCCGACCGGATCGTGGTGATGTCGGCACGGCCGGGAAGGATCCAGACCATCGTTCCGGTGGCCCTTCCTCATCCCCGCGATCTGTCGTCGCCGGGGTACATCTCCATTCGGGATTCGATCTTTGGCGAGATCGGCCTGGCCCATCGGGTATGAGAGAACTTCTGAGGACAAACGGCCGGAATGGCCGGATGGGCGGATCGTCGACGGAGGATGGCCAGCTTCCGGTGTGGGAGAGGATCGCATGGCCCGCGCTGGCGTCTGCCATGGCCCTGATCGTGTGGACCGTCGCGGTACGCTGGTCCGGGACCCTCATTTTTCCGTCGCCGCTCGACGTGGCCAGAGGTCTCCTGCAACTGGCGGAGAAAGGGCTGCTGGGGGCCTACATCGGAGACTCACTGTGGCGGGTGGCCGCGGGCTACACGCTGGCGGTGGTGGTGGGGATTCCGCTGGGGTTGCTGCTGGGATGGTCCTCGTCGGTCGCACGTGCGGTGAATCCGCTGATCGAGTTGATCCGCCCCATCTCGCCGATCGCCTGGATGCCTCTGGCGGTGATCTGGTTCGGAATCAGCGACGTCGCCCCGATCTTCCTGATCTTCCTCGCTTCCTTTTTCCCCATCGTCACCGCCACGGCCAGCGGTGTGCGCGACGTGCCGCCGATGTACCTGCAGGCCGGTCGCAATTTCGGGCTCTCCACAGCGCGGCTGATGCGCTCCGTGGTGATCCCCGCCGTGCTCCCGCGCATCGTGATCGGTCTGCGCATCGCATTCGGAGTGGCCTGGCTGGTGCTGGTCGCCGCGGAGATGATCGCAGTGGACTCCGGCCTGGGCTACCTCATCATCGATGCCCGCAACGCCGGCAAGCGCTATGACCTGGTAGTGGGCGGCATGCTGCTCATCGGTCTGATTGGACTGATTCTGGACACCATTATGCGGCGCGCGGAAGCGTGGGCCGTGGAAAGGAGGTGAACTCCATGCGCAAGCTCTTTTATGGCCTGGGACTGTGGATCGCTGCGGTGACCGCGGCCCATCTCAGCCTCAACGTCAACTGGCAGGTGCTGATGAATGACCGGCTGCCGGACGCGAGGCGAAAGCTGAATGTCGCGTACATCCCGGTGACGTGACATCTGGCTTGCCCGGTCACCGACTACATCTCCGCCTATTCACAGTCCGGACATCTTTTCATCCCCCGCCTTTTCCAGGGCTTTCCTGAGATCAAAGAGGCGCTGATGTCCAACCGCATGCAGGCGGCGTTCATGGTCGCGCCGATGGCAATCGCCCTGCGGGCTCAGGGCGTTCCAGTGAAGATCGTGTACCTCGGGCACCGATACGGGAGCGCGGTGGTGGTGCGCACCGATGGTCCGGTGAAGACGTTCGACGACCTGCGCGGCCGAACGGTGGCCATCCCCAGCCGTTTCTCCGACGAACGGCTGATCGTGTTCAAGGCGCTGCGCGCCAACGGCATGAACGCGAAGGACGTGAGGATGATCGAAATGGCTCCTCCCGATGTCGCCGGAGCACTGGCCGCAGGATCGATCGACGCGTTCTCCATGGGGGAGCCGTTTCCCTCCCAGGCCGAAAGCGCTGGCTTCGGGCGCGTGCTCTTCCATGCCCGGCAGTACTGGCCGGACTACATCTCCTGCGTGCTGGTGGTGCGCCAGGACGTCATCGACCGGAAACCGGAAGCGGTGCAGGATCTGGTCGACGGGATCGCCCGATCGGGACTGTGGCTGGAAGAGAAGGAGAAGGCGCGCCGTCATCGCGAGCACGCTGCCGATTTTGTCGGGCGCTACTATTACCGCCAGAACCCCGCGCTGCTGCGATGGGCACTGCTCAAGCCGATCGATCGAGTGCAGTACGAACCGCTTTCCCCGCGCCGCGCAGATTTCGAGATGATCGTCGGACTGATGAGGGAGACCGGCCTGCTGGACTCTCCCATCGCCTTCGAGGAGTACGTGGACACCCGCTTCGCCGAAGGTGCGGCCAGCCAGACGCCCTGGCGCTACGAAGCGGGAGACGCAAAGGCGCAGTGAGGGGCGGCCGTGGTTCTCCTGAGCGGAGCAAGGAGCGCCGGACCGGCCTTCTAATGACACAGACCCCTATGCTGCCAATGCCTAACGTCGAGAGTCCTTCTCCCCGCCGCAGCGGGGAGAAGGTGGCCGTAGGCCGGATGAGGGGTCAATCCTTTCCAGCAAAAACCCCTCACCCCCGCTTCGCGGCACCCTCTCCCCGCTGCGGCGGGGAGAGGGAACTCGCGTGAGGATGTGTCATCGAGATCTCAACAGCGCTGCATCGCGCGGTTCCTTGCTCAGGATGACGGAGGGATGGTTCTTCGCAGCTTCGGCAGGAGCGCAGCGAACGCATCCAGCGACAACTCTTCCGCGCGGGTGGTGTGAGGCAACTGCGCTTCGGCAACTGCGCGCTCCGCGTCGGCGCGGTCCAGGCCCCGCCAACTGATCAAGTTATTGACCAGTGTCTTGCGGCGCATTCGGAACGCCATGCTGATCAGGCCGAGGAGGTCGTCGGAAAGGTAGGGCCGAGGATCGGGATCGAGCACCACCACCGCGCTGCGAACCTTCGGCGGGGGATAGAAGGATTGCGGCTCCAGCGTGAGGAGGATGCGGGCGCGGGCGAAGAGCTGCGTGTAGAGCGTGAGGTATCCGTACGCTTCATGGCCCGGTTTCGCCACCAGTCGGTCCGCCACTTCCTTCTGCAGCATGAACACGGCGCGTCGACAATGCGGGTCGGCGATCACCCGGCGCAGGATGGGTGTGCCGGCGTTGTAGGGGAGATTCCCCACCGCCCGGAAGGGTCGGGTGGGGAGGACGGTCTCCAGAGCGTCCTGGCAACGGAACTCCACCCGATCGCCGAAGCGCTGGGTCAGCGCCGCTGTCAACTCAGGGTCGATCTCGATCGCCAGCACCTCATTGGGAAACGCCGCCAGCCCCTCGGTCAGGATCCCCTCGCCGGGCCCGATCTCGAGGATCAAGTCTCCGGCTTCCGGCTCCACCGCCGCCACGATCCGGGCCACCGCCCCCCGGTTCCGGAGGAAATTCTGCCCCCACTTCTTTTTCGGCCGGACCATCGGGCTGGAGACTACCTCAGGGCCGGCCCCCCAGCCGTCGTCCTGAGTGGGCTTGGGAACGGCCGGCAGGGATGCCGGCGCTACGAGAGGCGGCCCAGAGCCTGTGAAGAAATCCAGCAATCCAAGGCGGCCCGAGTGAACGCGACTGAGGCGCAAATCGTGGCCGACGCTTTGCGAACCAACGCCGCCGGCCGTGCCGGCCCGGAACATCCCATGCTCTCTCCTCGTTAGACGCCCGTGACCGCTGGGCCGTATGTCCTTAGGGCGGTCCCCTCGAGCACCATGACTCCAATTTCTGCGGCAGAGCTTCGCGTGAACCCTTTCCTGCACATCGATGCGGAGCGGATCTATAACCCGTTGACCGAT
>JBDSGC010000308.1:0-4447 GCA_039919215.1 Thermoanaerobaculia bacterium
GAACTTCTTTCCCTCTCCAGCTACATCCTGGCCGGCTATTACAAAAACGAGACGAAGTCGACGGAAGCGGCCATGAAGTACTTCGTGCTCGGCGCGGTCAGCTCGGCGATCCTGTTGTATGGCCTCTCGCTGATCTATGGCGTCTGCGGCTCGCTCAATCTGCTCGATATCGCGGCCGCGATGTCAGTGATCGTCACCAACGACGCGCTGATGTTCGGCATCATGCTGCTGGGGGCGGGACTGTGCTTCAAGATCGCTGCTGTGCCCTTTCACGTGTGGACGCCGGATGTCTACGAGGGCGCTCCCACACCGGTGACCGTGTTCATCTCCACGGCTTCCAAGGCTGCGGTCTTTGCAGTGTTCGTGCGGATCTTTTACGTGGGGCTCCATGATTTTCATCTGGCCTGGAGCAACGTCTTCGCCACGATTTCCGCGCTCTCCATGATCCTGGGGAATCTTGCCGCGATCACCCAGGACAACGTGAAGAGGATGCTGGCGTACTCGTCGATCGCACATGCGGGCTATGTGCTTCTGGGCATCATTTCCCTGAACGCGTTCGGCCTTCGCGGAGTCCTGATCTACTCCATCGTCTATCTCACGGCGAATCTCGGGATCTGGAGCATCGTGCTGATGCTTCGCCGCCACGAATACGCAGGAGAGCGCGTGGCCGACTTCGAAGGCTTGAATCGGCGGTCGCCGGTCTGGGCGTTTGCCATGATCATCTTTCTGCTCTCGCTTGGGGGAATCCCTCCCACGGCCGGGTTCATCGGGAAATACTTCCTGTTCGCCGCCGCTGTGCAGGCGGGCTTCGGATGGCTGGCAATCATCGCGGTGCTGATGTCTGCAGTTTCCATGTTTTATTACTTTCGGCTGGTGGTGGCGATGTATCTGCGCGAAGGAGTCGAAGCCGAGGTAGCGATCACTCCATCCCTTCGGCTGGTCGCAGGGATCTGCCTGGTGATCACGCTCCTTCTGGGGATCTACCCGCCCTTGATGATTGACCCGGTGACCGCATCTTCTGATGCAGTTGCAGCCCGGGCCGCGATCGTTACCCATGTCGGACCCTGACGGCGGCAGGAAACCTCGGCAGTTCGATCAACTGCTGGAAGCTTCCTCGCTGGGGCTGATGTTTCCCATCGCCATCGGACTGGGGTACTTCTGGGGGTGGGGGATGGATAAACTTTTCCATACCCAGCCTTGGCTGACCTGGATCTTCACGGGCTTCGGCGTGATCGCGGCATTCGTCAACCTGTTTCGCATTGGAATGCGCGATGACGGCAGCTCAGGATGAGTCCCCAGAGGTCGTTCTGCGGCGGGTTCGAGGCATCAGCATCGCTGCCTATCTTTGCTTCGTGATCCCCGTCTTGCGAGCCGCCGGTATGGCCGGATTGCTTGGATTGACTTGCAGTGCGCTGGTCACTATGATCCACTTTCTCTGGCTGGAGGAGATCGTTGAAACGTTACTTCAGCCAGCGCCACGCCTGCACGCTTGGAGGTTGTCGTTGCGCACTCTGGCGCGCTTCGTTCTCCTTGGTACGGCGCTCACGATCACGGTCTTGGTCGCTCGTTTCAATGCGTTCAGTGTGTTGCTGGGGTTCTCAATCATAGTGGTGGGAATCATGGGTGAAGCCTTGTATACGGTGTACCGCACGGTTTCTGAATAGTCGCGATGGAACACGAAAGCTCAATCCTTTACGGACCGGTGAATGCGCTGTGGCACAGCGTGCAGCACCAGTTCTTGTGGGACATTCCCGATCACGTGATCATGGCGCTGCTCGTTCTCCTGATCTCCTGCATCGTGTTCCCTCTGGTGGCGCGAGGAATCAGCAAAGACCATCCGGGCCGATTTCAGCACATCCTCGAGTTGGTGGTGGGTGGGTTGAAGACTCTTCTCGCCGACATCGTCGGTCACGGCGGCGAGCGATTCCTCTACATCATCGGCTCGTTCGCCGTTTTCATCTTCGTATCCAACATGTTCGGGCTGTTTTTCTTTCTGCAGCCTCCGACCAGCAACCCCAATACAACGTTCGGTTTAGCCACCTGCGCCTTCGTTTACTACAACTATCAGGGCATCCGCACTCAGGGGTTGGGGCGTTATCTGAAGCACTTTATGGGTCCCATGCCGCTACTTGCGCCGATCATGGTTCCCATCGAGATCATCGGCCACCTGGCCCGCATCCTGTCGCTGGGGATGCGCCTCTTCGGCAACATCTTCGGCGAGCACACGGCGACCGGCATCTTCATGGGGATGCTTCCCTTTGTTCTGCCGTGGCCGATGATGGGCCTCGGAATATTCGGAGCCTTCCTCCAGACCTTCGTCTTCATCATGCTGACGATGGTTTACATCGGAGGCGCCGTCACCGTGGAAGAACACTGACATCGAGAGATGAGAGTTTCTGAAATCTGGGGAAAGGAGAAATCGGAATGAGCAAAATGAAACCTGTATTGATTTCCTTCGCGCTGGTGATGATGGCCGGCGCTGTCTTCGCACAGGAGGCGGTGACCACCACCACGACTGCTGCACCGGGGGTGCGCTGGGGTGTCATCGCCGCCGCGTTCGTGCTGGGTCTTGCCGCAGCGGCCGGAGCCATCGGTCAATCGCGGGCGATCGTCGCGGCCTGCGACGGCATCGCGCGGAATCCGGGAGCGGCCGGCCCGATCCGTCTGGCGATGATCATCGGTCTCGCGCTGATCGAGTCGCTGGTCATCTATGCCCTGCTGATCGCGTTTTTCGTCTACAAGCTCTAACTTCAGCGTTGAGGTACGACAACGGCCCGGCTTACCGCCGGGTCGTTTTGTATTTCTACGACAACCCCGGCGATGGAGTTCCCCGTCGTCATCGCGCAGTTGGCCCTCACGACCTCCTAGATCGCACCCCCGCACCCTAAAACGGCTGGTTGGCGCCTGATCAATGAGAGCGGGCACCGCCATTGCTGAGTCGGGAGCGGGAGGTACGCTTGTGAACTGGTTCAATTTATCGGTCGTTGGCTGGGTAATCCTCATCGCGGCGGCTGCCATCGCTGCCTACCTGCTGCATGTCCCAACTGTATGGATTGCTATTGGGGCCCTGGCACTGCTGGGGGTGGGCGTGATCATGTCGGTGGCAAAATCGAAGCCCCGAATCTGAGTTTCATCCCCAGAAAGCACGAGAGCCGGCTTTGCGCCGGCTCTCGTTGTTTCCAACCGCTTTCCAGCGGGCTGGGCCTACTGATTGGCAATCATCCGAGCGAGAGCAGAGACCGCGATGTCGGCAGTCACAGAGTCAGTGAGCGCGATGTCTTTCACGGTTGACCAGTTTCGCGCGTTGAAGCTGTACGAGAGGTAGCTGACGCGCTCTGGGAGCATGTTGCAAAAGATGAACGTCTTTCCGTCGTGAGATGTGATGGTGGAAGTCCGCCCCGACCAGCCCGTGGGCAGTGATTTCGCGGCGGGGAAGTGAATCGGCCCCCCGGGTCCGTTCCCTGGACCCCTCCCCACTGGAATGCGGACTCGCGCGTCGGCAATTGGTTTCAGCGTGACCCGATGGAACGTGCTCGTCTTCGAGTCGGCAAAGAGAACGTCGACGGAACTCTGATCGCCCTGGTCCAGCACAGCAACGTGTCGCAGCAGTTCGCGATCCGCGTTTGGATCGGGGCCAGCAGTAACGGAAGGAGTTTCTATGAAATCGACGAGATCGTGCAGCTCGATGGAGCGAATCGCGCCCTTCTCAACATTGAGCAGCGCGTAGCGGGCTGCCTCTCCGTCTCCGTTCTGCTCCCACCACGCCGCGTGGAGCAGCAAGGCGGGGACGTCGGCATAGGAACCGTCTTTCTGCAGCTGGGAGACGCGGCGGGTGATTCCTACGCTCAGGTTGTAACGCACCACGTACGGTTTGGAGTCAATGGAGACAGCGGGCGTCCACTTTCCGTTTTGATAGGTGGCCACGAGGATCTCGCTCGACATCGCGTTCGGCATGCGAAGCCACACGAGGAGCAGCGTTTTGGAGTCGGCATCGTAGGCCAGTGCCGGACGCCAGTTGATTCCGGTATTGAGCGTCTCCGGCACCACGGCCCTGGTCACGATCGCGCCCCGCTGAACGGTGAGAGCAAGTTCGCTGATCGTGGATCCGGCGGCGCTGTCGCCAACCAGTTCACTCACGATGCTGAAGACGGTCCCGTCACTGGTGACGAGAACATCACGATCGGTCATCGCAGCGGATGCCGCCACGGGGACGAGAACGAGAACGAGCAGGAAAAGGAGACGTTTCATAGTTTGAGGTTCAGCATGGAGCGAAGGTCAATGGTGAAGAGGAGTCGCTTCAGACTACGGAACTGGGGATAAAAGCGCGCGAGCTGTTCGAAGTGATCCTCGGCTCCATCCATGTCGCCGGTCTTGTAGGCGACCTCGCCGAGAAGGTAGTGAGCGTTGCGATGCTGACGCGGCTCGCTCGCGAGCACCAGCCCCTTTT
>JBDSGC010000309.1:0-3663 GCA_039919215.1 Thermoanaerobaculia bacterium
ATGCACGAAGGCTGGGGAGACATCACGATCGGTCGGGGAGGATACGGGGTGCAGGGAAGGGGGTCGTGTCATCGGGGGCGGTTCAACACGATCATTTTACAGTCGGTTCTGAAATCAGAAACCAGAAACCAGAAAAAGGTCGTGCGTGATCAGTGATTTTCTCATCTCCTTCCAGGCTTGGAACTATTGAGCTACCGCTCCATCGACCCTGCGGGGCTTGCGGCGCCCAGCACTCCGTGCTTGTCGGCTACCGCGACGATGGCTGCGATGGCTGCATCGAGATGCTCGCGGGTATGCGCGGCGCTGATCTGGCAGCGCAGGCGCGCCTTCCCCTGAGGCACAACCGGGAAGCCGAATCCGGAAACGTACACTCCCCGATCGAGCAGATCTTTCGACATGGCGATCGCTTTCGCTGTATCGCCGATGAGGATGGGGACGATGGGATGGATGCCTTCCCGCACGTTCACCTGCTTCGCGGTGAGCTGCTGTCGGAAGTACGTCGTGTTCTCCCGCAACCGAGCGACCAGGCTGGAATCCTTTTCCATGAGGTCGAGTGCAGCGATCGACGCCATGACCACAGCGGGCGGCAGCGTGTTCGAGAACAGGTACGGCCGCGACTTCTGGCGCAGGTACTCCACCAGCACTCTCGGGCCGGTGGTGAATCCGCCGTGCGACCCGCCAAGGGCCTTCCCGAGGGTCGACGTGTAGGCATCGATCTGGCCGAAGACTCCCAGTTCTTCCGCGGTTCCCCGACCGGTCTCGCCGAGGACTCCAGTGCCGTGCGACTCGTCGACGACGAGAAAGGCCTCGTACTCCCTGGCCAGCGCCACCATCTCCGGAAGCGGAGCGAGTGATCCTTCCATGGAGAAGACCCCATCGGTCATCACCAGTTTGTTGCGCGCATCCTTCGTCGCCTCGAGCGCGCGCCGGAGGTCCGCCATATCGCGGTTCTTGAAACGCTCCTTGCGCGCCTTGGCCAGCCGGATTCCATCGATGATCGAAGCGTGATTGAGCTCGTCGGAGATGATGGCATCCTGCTCCTGCGCCACGGTCTGGAACAGTCCCTCATTGGCGTTCCAGCACGATCCATAGAGGATGGTGTCCTCTGTGCCGAAGAACCGCGACAGTCTCTCCTCGAGCTGCTGGTGGATCACCTGCGTGCCGCAGATGAAGCGCACCGAAGCGAGGCCGTAACCGTAGTCGCGCTCTCCTTTCTCCGCAGCCTCGACGATGGCCGGGTGATTGGCCAGTCCGAGGTAGTTGTTGGAGGTGAGCATGATGATCTCGCCCCGGCCTTCGATCTGGACCACCGCTCCCTGCGGAGAACGCATCGGGAGCTCGCGCTTGAGAGTGCCGGCAGTGCCCATGGCATCGAGCTCGGCGGATAGCGTAGACATCAGAGACATAGGATCACCTCGCCGGCATTGGAGTTGGGGGCGGATTGTACTTGGAGGGACGTCATCCTCGGCCGTCATCCTGAGCCGCGCAGACGGCGAAGGATCTGCAACGACGCAACGGGTCCCGGCAACATCCTCGTGATTGCAGATCCTTCGCTTCCCGCCCGCCACCCACGCCGCTCAGGATGACGGTTGGGGCTTTCTTCGCCGCCTCCGAGTGAACGCGGCGGCGGCTACTCGTTGTCGTACTTCAGATCCCGGCGGAAGCAGGACTGCTTCTCGAGATCGAAGACGACGCAGGAGTCGATGGGGCGCGAGTAGACGTGCAGGCTGACGGCTCGCTCGTCCCACTCCGGAAGGTTCTTGATCCGATGAATGGTCTGCGTCTTGTCCACCGTGTTGAGCGGGCCACCGGGTACCACCATCTCGGTCCCGAGGTGCTGCATGTCGATCTTCGTCGCTCCCGCCAGACAGTCCATGCCGACGACCTGCTGATTCTCCGGGCGGTTGCAATCGATCTTCTTGTAGTTGTCGACGACCAGCTTCCCTTCGATCATGGTCATCCAGCCGAGCTGTCCGTTGTGCGTGTGCAACGGCGTGATAGCGCCGATCGGCCAGCAGATGACCATGGCTTCGATCATGTCGTTGCGGAACACCTTGTTGCGGGTGTGGCGGTCCGGCATCCACAGCTTGTACCGCTCCAGATCCTTCGACTGGATTTCGTAGGTCGCCAGGTAGTCGTAGAGCGCCTGCTTGGTGATGACGCCCTCGGAGAGTTCGCGGATGCCGTCGACGAATTGCTCGACCGGGATCGCGGTGGGAGCCGCGATCGGGTGGGGTGCGGCTGAGGTCTTTTGCAAGTCCATACGGCCCTCCTTGCGCGATACGAACTCTACCGCCCGCAGAGAGCAGGAGCAAGTTTCGCGCCCCGCACGCCGGGGACCACGATCGCCAACGGCGCGTGGTCACCGCGCCCGGATCCCCGCCGCCGCCAAGGCTCTCATCGGTGGCCTCGGGCCTGTGCTAGGCTCCGCGCCGCATGAAGAATCTAGCTGTGACCGGTGCCCAATGGGGCGACGAAGGCAAGGGTAAAATCGTCGATCTCCTGTGCGAGGACTTCGATGTCGTGGCCCGATTCCAGGGCGGCCACAATGCCGGTCATACCGTGAAATTCGGAGACCAGCACTTTTCGCTCAAACTGATCCCTTCCGGCATTCTTCATCCCGACAAACTCTGCCTGCTCGGGAACGGGATGGTCATCGATCCGGAAGCGCTGCTCGATGAGATCGAGAAACTGCGCGCCCTCGGCGTGGTCATCGAGGAAAACCTTCGCATCTCCGACTCCGCCCACGTGATTCTTCCGTATCACAAGGCTCTCGACCTCGCTCGGGAGGAAGCCGCAGGCGCCGCCAAGATCGGCACCACCGGCCGCGGGATCGGTCCCGCCTACGAGACCAAGGTCAGCCGCTACGGAATCCGGGTGGCCGATCTTCTCGATCCCGATGTGCTGCGCGCCAAGATCGACTTCGCATGCGCGGAGAAGAATTCAATTCTCTCGACGGTGTACGGGAAGCCGACGTTCGATTCGAAGAAACTGCTCGACGACTACACGCGCTACGGAGAAGTGCTTGCTCCGCGCATCACGAACGGAACCGTTCTGATCAACGGCCTGATCCGCGAAGGCAAGCGGGTGATGTTCGAGGGCGCCCAGGGCACCATGCTGGACATCGATCATGGCACCTACCCGTTCGTGACGTCCTCGAACTGCGTTGTGGGCGGCGTCTGCACCGGCCTGGGGGTCGCCCCGAAGCACATCCACCAGGTCCTTGGAGTGGTGAAGGCCTACACCACGCGCGTCGGCGGCGGGACGTTCCCCACGGAGCTGAACGACGCTCATGGCGAGCACCTGCGCAAGCGTGGCAACGAGTTCGGTACCGTGACTGGACGTCCTCGTCGCACCGGCTGGCTGGATCTTCCGGTGTTGCGCACCGCGGTGATGCTGAACGGTCTCGATTCGATGGCCTTGACCAAACTCGATGTCCTGGACGAGTTCGACGAGATCCCCGTCTGCATCGCCTACAACATTCACGGCGAGCGCTGGAAAACGTTCCCCGCGTTTGCGGTGGGACACGACGACTACAAACCGGAGTACCGCACCTTCCCCGGCTGGAAGCAGTCGACCGTGGGGATGACGTCGATCGGTCAGTTACCGAAGGCTGCACGCGACTACATCCGTTTCATCGAGGATGAGATCGAGTGCAAAGCT
>JBDSGC010000310.1:0-3772 GCA_039919215.1 Thermoanaerobaculia bacterium
CTCCCCGCTGCGGCGGGGAGAGGGAACTCGCGTGAGGATGTGTCATCGAGATCTCAACAGCGCTGCACCGCGCTGTTAATTAGCTCAGGATGACCGTTGGGGATTTCTTCACAGCCTCTGAGCGGGCCAACTTTCGGAACGCCGGCGCTCCATTCGCTCCGCTTCTCAGAAAGAGTGGAAGCCTGCGGCCGAGGCGAAAATCGTGGCGGACACTTTGCGAACCACGCGGCCGGCCTCAGGCCGCGCGATCGACCGCTGACGGGACGTCGACTGGCTGCAGCTTTTTTCTGCGGCCGCTCTGAGTGAGCGCCAGCCCGGCGAGGATGACCATCATTGCCAGGATCGCGGTGGTGGTTAGCGGTTCGTGCAGGATGGCCCAGCCCAGAATCACCGCGACGACGGGATTGATGTAGGCGTAGAGCGAGAGGGTGGTGGTTCGGATTTTCGTGACTGCATAGACGAAGGCGGTGTAGGCGAGCAGCGATCCGAAGAGGGTCAGATAGAGCAGCGCACCGAGCGTCCGTGGCGTGGCCGTAAACCGATGCGCCTCACCGCTGGCGAATCCCACTGCGCCCACCAGCACGCCGCCGGCGAGCATCTGTAGTCCCGAGGACATCAGCGGCGTGATTCCACCGAGCCGTTCCTTGCTGCGCATGGTTCCCAGTTGCCAGCAGAAACAGCCAACCTGAATGGCCAGCGCCCCGAGGACGAAGTGCGGGTCGAACGCGCTTCCGGCTCCGCGCGGCGTGACCAGCAGGGCGACGCCGAGAAAGCCAACGAGCATGCCGGCACCTCCGCGGAGCCCGATGCGATCACCGCCCTTCCGCGTGGATTCGAGGATGGCTGCCCAGAACGGAGCGGTGGCCACGAGCAGGGCAGCGATGCCGCTGGGCACCCACTGCTCGGCCCACACCACTGCCAGATTACCGATGCAGACGAGCAGGACGCCGACGATCACGACATCCAGCAGGAGCCGGCGATCCCGAGGGATGGTTTCGCCGCGCAGCCGGGCGATGGTGAACAGAATCAAGCCAGCCACAGTGAATCGCGCGCCCGTCAACAGCATGGGAGTCATCGTCTCCACGGCGATCCGGATCGCCAGATAGGTCGTGCCCCACACGATGCAGACGACGGCGAAGGCTGCGTAGGCCAGGGCGCGATCGTTCTTCATGAGCGTTCGCCCAGCGTGATGCCCCCCACCTTCTCGCAGTGCGTCTGCATGACGATGGTGGTGCGGGTGGTCAGCGACAGCGGCGCCGCAGTAAGGCTGGACACCAGCGCGTTGAGTGAAGCCATGGTGTCGGTGCGCACCTTGAGCAGGTAGCAATCATCGCCAGCAACCGTATGCGCCTCCAGAATCTCTTGCCGGCGAAGCAACGCATCGAAGGCCTTCTGCGCTTTGTCGCTGGTCACTCCGCCTCCACGGGCCGAGACGAATGCCGTGACGTGGGGGCCGAGCGCGGACGGATCGACCACCACGGTGGTTCCACGGATCACGCCGTTGCGTTCGAGCTTCTCCATCCGCTCCGCGACCGCGGGGCGGGAGAGCCCGACCGCGTCGGCAATCTGGGAGGTGGGAAGGCGTCCGTCGCGCAGGAGCAGACTGAGAATGCTGTGATCGAGGTCGTCCAGAACGACTGCCATCGGTAGACGATAGCACCGAAACGAAGGTTTTCGTGCTGTTTATCGGTCGATTCGACCGCTTCGTGACCTTTGAGGTGTCAACGAACCCGAGCCAGGCGTCGGGCGGGCTCGGTCGGGGGACAGCCCGCGGCGATCCGCTTGCCGGGGTACGAATACTCCGTCCGCTGGGTAGCCGCCAGACGCAGCTCGCGCTGGAGATACTCGATCTTGACCATGGCCGCAGGATCGCTGAGCAGCCGGCGCAGGGCGGCGCGGCCCAGGACCACCGACCGAAGCCTCAAGTCGGGAGAGGCCACCGCGAACCGGAGACTGTCCCGATCGTCGCTGCAGACACGGACGGCATCCGCACCCACCCCGCTCACGATCAACTCGGCCAGTTTGTTCTCATCCAGATTCAAGGTAACCCTGCTCATAAAACCTCCGCTCATGTGTCTGCACCTATAGACGGCAGGAGCAGCCTGAAGTTTCTCGCAGGCCCGCGAACTTTTCGTGAACACCGCGTGAAGATTCTGTGGAACCGGCGGAGAATGTCGACCATGAGGGTCGATTTCCCGCCGCTGCACTGCGTTGTGGCCATGCACCCGGACGAGACGCTCCTCGACGCGGCCCGCCGCGCCGCGGCACCACTGGGCAATTCCTGCGGCGGCGTCGGCGTCTGCGCCCGATGCCGCGTGCGAGTGATCACGGGGTGGGAGAATCTCAGTCCTCCCACCGCAATCGAGTCGCGCGTCGCCTCTTCCCTCACGTTCGCCGCGAACGAGCGCCTGGCCTGTCAGGCCGTGGTGAAGGGTGACTGCCAGGTCACCACCGACTACTGGTAATTGTGGCGACCCCGAAAATCATTGAGAGATTCCCCTCGAGGAGCCTGCGCGGCAGAACGTCTTGGAGCGTGATCCTGGCGGAGCCTTGGCAACCAACGCCGCCGGCCGTGCCGGCCTGGGAGCGTGATCCTGGCGGAGCCTTGGACAACCAGCGCCGCCGGCCGTGCCGGCTCAGTGCTCTCCATCCGCCGCCGTCGCCGTGGCCCGGCCCCAGGCTTCATTGCCCTCGATCTGAAAGTAAAACTTCTCCCGGGTGCGCGGGTGATTGCCGATCTCATTCATCGTGGCGGCATCGAAGACGCGCCCGTTGATGATGGTGTAGCGAACCTGCTCGCTGTTGCGGATGTTGTCCAGCGGGTTGGCGTCGAGCACGATGAGGTCGGCCAGCTTGCCCGGCTCCAGAGAACCGATGTCGCCATCGAGCCCCAGGTACCGGGCGCCGTTGATGGTGGCCGCTCGGATGGCCTGCAGCGGCGACATCCCGCCCTGTACGAACATCCAGAGCTCCCAGTGCGCCCCCAGACCCTCGCGCTGCCCGTGAGCGCCCAGCTGCACGCTGACTCCTGCGTCATTGAGCCGTTTGGCCATGCGCGCGTTGTCGATGTGATTCCACTCGTCGTCAGGGGCCAGGGTCCGCCGTCGCGCACGCGAATCGATCACCCGCCGCGGAACGAATGACAGCAGGCGCGCGTCCTCCCACACATTCGTTTTGGCGTACCAGTAGTTCTCGCCCCACAGTCCGCCGTAGCCCACGATCAATGTCGGCGTGTAGCCCACCTTCGTTCTCGACCACAGCTGCTCCACATCGTCATACACGTTAGCCAGCGGAATGGAGTGCTCCACTCCGGTGTGGCCATCCACCACCATGGTCATGTTGTGTTCGAACAGCGACCCGCCCTCGGGAACCACCATCATGTTGAGCTGACGGGCCGCTTCCACGATCTGCTGTCGCTGATCGCGGCGCGGCTGGTTGTAACTCTTCACGCTGAAGGCGCCCACCGCTTTCATCCGCCGCAGGTGGAACAACGCGTCCTCCAGGCTGCTGATGTCGACCTTGAACGGGGCCTTCGCGCCGTAGAGGATGGTCCCGGTCGAGAAGATGCGCGGCCCGACGATCAGCCCGGCTTTGGCCAGCTCACTCGCAGCGAAGATCTCGCCGGTATCGTTCGAAGGATCGTGGATGGCAGTCACGCCGAAGCCGAGCGCCGCAAAATTCACCCAGCTCTGCTGCGGCGTGATCTGGTCCGAACCCATCGCTCCGTGCCAGTGGGCGTCGATGAGGCCCGGCATGATCGTCTTCCCGGTGA
>JBDSGC010000311.1:0-4223 GCA_039919215.1 Thermoanaerobaculia bacterium
CGCCACGTCGTCCTGCTCCGCCTCGCTTCGCTTTTTCCAGGGTCATGAGGAATCCGAATGCGGGATCCTTGAACTGCATGTGGCGCAGCATGCTCCAGTGCTTGCGCACGTACTGTTGCAGGAAGTCGAGGACGTGCCCAAGGCTGACGATGCGGCAGGGAGGCACGGCGGAGCCGGGGGGGAAGGCGCCGAAGGCGATGATGCGCACCACGAATCCTGAGGGAAGCCGCGCCGTTCCGCTGCGCAGCAGGTCGGCCACAACCTGATCGGTGTCGGCCGATTGGTCGCCCAGTCGCCGGACCACTGCCTTCAGTACTTCGGGATCGCGCGCGCCGGTGTTGATGCCGACGCGACCCTCTTTCACCTCACCGATGATCATGTCCACCGCACCGTCGGGCACGCCCAGCCCGGGATCGATGTCGTTCACGTCCAGTCCGGACGCCGGGCTGTTCGCAGCTGCTGGCGAAAGGATTCCGCTGGGAAAGCGAAACGCCAGGACATCGATGTCCGTCAGTGTTCGGTAACCGTTCCTTCCGCCGGAGGCGATGATCGGATATTCAGCGGAGGTGAAGTAGCCGTTGAGTTGCAGGTAAGCCTGAACGAGCGACACCGCGTGGTCCATGCGAGCGGCATGATCGCACAGGGGGTCGACACCCGCGCGCGTGGTTCTCAGCGAAGCGAACAGCGCGATGCAGCGCTGTTGAGATCTCGATGACACATCCTCACGCGAGTTCCGCGAAGCGGGGGTGAGGGGTCTCTGTCTCTCCTGCACTCATGAGCGACCCCTCATCCGGCCTTCGGCCACCTTCTCCCCGCTGCGGCGGGGAGAAGGAACTCGATCGTGAGAGGCGTGACGGGGTGTGTCATTAGAAGCGAAGCGAACGTAGCGCCGGCAGCCCTCTTTACTTCCGTTCCACCGTCACCCCCGCGCGAGCGGCCAGGCCGCCATCGTCGAACCACGACTTGGCCACAGCGTCGCCGCGAAGCCAGCCGTCGAGAAACGCTGCGGTGATCTCCACGATCTCGTCATGACGCGCATCTTGAGCATTGGAGAACGTGTAGTGCGTGACCCCTTCGAGCGTGACCAGATATTGCTGCGTCGCATGCGTCTGTTCGAATGGAATTCGGCGATGCCGCGGAAAGGTGCGGAAAACCAGGCTGTTGTCGCAGGTACCGGTGATGTGCAGCACCGGCGTTCCCAACGTTTCGTACGCCCCCTCCGGCAAACCGTCCAGGCGCGGCGTGGACATGGCCACCACGGCGCGCACTCGCCGGTCCTCCAGCGATTGAGGCGATCGCGTGCGCATGCCCGCGACGGTCAGCGCTGTGAACGCGCCCGCGGAGTGACCGACGACCGCAATCCGTTGCCGGTCCGCGTCCTTCCGCGACTGCAACTGGTCGATGGCGAATCGCACATCGAGCGGCCGGTTCTCCCAGTTGCGCGGATCCTTCGTGGCCCGATACAGGTGAAGGTACCCCCGCTTGAGGACAGACTTGTCGGTTCCGAAATGGGTCAGGGCCACCGTGAGGTAACCCCGCCGGGCCAGCCCGCGACCGATGTATTCATAGGCGTCGCGGTCTTCCCCGATCCCGTGAGAGAAGATCACCACCGGCGCAGGAGCCAGAGACGACGAGACCGGAATGTACAGCGTTGCCGGTACATCGCGATCGCGCGCTGCGTCACGCCATACCGTGCGCTCCACGCGCACATCGACGGCAACCGGCCGCTGCAGACTGGCATGCGCAGACGACGGGGCGATCGCTCGCGCCGGATCAACGAGCTGCGTCATCGGCACGCAACACGAAGCGGCCGCAAACGCCAGCAGCAGCGGAGCGCACCTCAGCGGGATCCCTCTTGTCTCCCTCGTTCCCGGCGAGGAAACGGCGGACTCTTTTTCTCTTGCGGTGCCGGCCGGTTCCGCTCTTCCAGTTTCCGTTGATGGCGCTTTCCTGAACTTTCTCATGGGATCGCTGTAGCCAACGGAGTGCCATCGCGTACACTTTGGCCATGGCTCTTTTTTATGACTGCTCGCAGTGCCCCGGGTATTGCTGCAGCTACGACCGCATCGTGGTGGAGAAGCGCGACATCAACCGGCTGGCCAAGCACTTCGGCATCGCTCCCGAGGTCGCTCAAAAGCGCTTCACCAAAGTCGCCGATGGCGAGCAGGTGCTCCGGCATCAGAAGGACAAGATCTACGACAGCATCTGCATGTTCTTCGACACCACGAAGCGGCAATGCACGGTCTATGAAGCGCGTCCGGCGGTATGCCATGAGTATCCCGACCGTCCCCACTGCGGCTATTTCGACTTCCTCAAGTGGGAGCGCCGCCATCAGGACGACGAGAAATTCATCCCCCTCTCCAACGATTGAGCCCTGAATTTCAAAGTCCCCGCCCCTTCGGAATAGACGAGATCGCTGCTGAGGAAATGCTGACCCTCGCGGTGATGGTTATTTGATGCGATGAAGAAGAACATCGTCATCGCCCTGCTCGCTGTCGGGCTCGTTGCCGGGCAGCTCTCCGCCCAGGTCGCCAGCGCCGCGCAAGGCACACCGGAGCCGATGCACGAGACGGTCTCCGTCGGCTACGTGATGATCCCCTTCACCGTGCTGGGCACCAGGGGCAAGCCCATCACCGACCTGCGCGAACGGGAGGTCCGGCTCTTCGTCGACGGCTCCTCGGTTCGCAGCGACCTCTTCGAGAAATCGCAGAACGCTCCCGTCTCCTTCACCATCCTGCTGGACGGTTCCGGCTCCATGGGCCTGGCCGGAAAGATGGACTCGGCGCGTGCCGCGATCGGCGCGCTGCTGGCCCACCGCCAGGCTGGCGACGACTTCGCGCTGTTTGTGTTCGCCGAATCGGAAGCCACGGAGCTGGTCCCTTTCACCGAGAACCCTGCCGACATCTCCAACGCCATGGGAAGGGTCACTCCGTTTGGAAAAACCGCTTTCTTCGATGCGCTGGCCAGGATGCCGGGACGGAGCGCTCTGGGAAAGAATCCCACGCGCGCGATCATCCTGCTCAGCGACGGCATCGACAACGCGTCGTCCCTGACCCGTGGAGACCTTGCCAGAAGACTGGAGGGCGTCTCCGTTCCCATCTATCCGCTCGGACTTCGGGAGCCGGAAGAAACGCCGAAGCCGGTTTCACGAGCCTCGCAGGAGCAGCTTTCCGATGTGGGGCTGCTTGATGAGGTGGCCCGGCTCACCGGCGGAAAACTCCATCTGGGCAACACTCCGCAGCAGATCGCTCAGGCCATCGCCAATGTTGAACATGATCTTCGGGCGCAGTACCTGATCGGCTTTGCGCCGACGGGAAAGGGCGCCGTCAAATACCGAACCATCTCCCTCAAAGTTGCCTCGCGCGGCCGCAACGTGCGCGTGCGTGCGGGATACCTCGGTACGGAGCCTCCCGCGCTGACGACCCGATGAATGACCAAAAAAAAGGAGAAATGATGAACAGATCCAGGGGATTGCAATGGGTGGCAGCGGCGGCAGCGGCGATGACGCTCGCGGCTTGCGCGAGCTCGTCGTCGGTCGATCAGAAGATCGCCGCGGCGCAATCGCAGACGAACAGAAAAATCGAGTCGGTGGAGGGACAGGTCGAAGATCTCCAGCAGAAGCAGAAGACTACGGACATCCGTCTCGATCAGCTCAGCCAGGAAGCCAAGGACGCCCTCAAGCGGGCGCAGGAAGCGGGAGTGCTGGCGAAGGGCAAAGTGGTCTTCCAGCAGACCTTCTCGGAAGACCGCATTCGTTTCAGTCTCAACAAGTACGAATTGAACAAAGACGCCAAGGCGGCCCTCGACGATTTCGCCGGCAAGGTCAAAGCGCTCAACGAGCCGTACTTCATCGAGGTGCAGGGGCACACGGACGACACCGGCGGGTCGAGGGCGAACGACGAACTGGGTCAGCGCCGCGCCGACGAAGTGCGCCGTTACCTTTCCCGCCAGCAGGCCGTCCCGCTGAACCGGATGTCGACGATTTCGTACGGCGACACGCTCCCAGCCGCACCAAACAAGACGAAAAAAGGCCGCACGCAGAATCGACGAGTGGTCATCGTCGTACTCGAGTAGTTGCTCGCGAGGATCTTCCCTCATTGATTTGAGAATTTTGACGACGGTCCGTGGGAAGAGTCGAAGCCCGCGATTTGTAGCGACCGCCTTCGCGGCCGCCGTCTGCCTGGCGCCACGCGTTTCCCCGGGCCGAGCCCGGGGCTGGATTG
>JBDSGC010000312.1:0-3578 GCA_039919215.1 Thermoanaerobaculia bacterium
GGTGTTGATCAGCGGCAGGATGTACATCGTCTTCGACGGCTTCTTCTTCGCGAAGTAGATCCCGATCTGCGTGATGTCAGGCTTCGGCGCACCGTCGTGCGGGTGATAGTGAACCTGAAGAACGACGGTTGTCTTCGCCGGCAGCGAGTAGGCCACGGTCTCCGGCAACATCAGTGGCCGCGCTCCCGGTGCCCAACCACCCAGCGTGGATGCGCCGGCCGAAGTGATCGAGAATCCCGGACCGCCGAACGACGTGTAGCCGGGTCCCGGATCTTTCTCGTCCATCTTGAGCGACTCGCCGGTGGTATCGAGATAGGCGATCACGTGGTGCACCGTTGCCGCATCGCCCGGCTTGATGTCGATTGCTGAAACGTACTGGTCGGCCGGCAAGTTGGTTGGAAGCGGGAAGCAGCGGTACATGTCGCCTGTGGCTGGCGGGGTGTAGGCCACCGGATACGAGAGAACCATATCGGGCTGCCCCAGGGCCCAGCCGCCGGTGAACTGCCGGGCCGCGGGGAGGTCGGCTCGATTGCCTTCCGGAGCGCCATTCTCCACCCACTTCGAGATCAGATCGATCTCGTCGGTCGAGAGCACACGGGGGTCGGCCAGGTCGCCACAACCGACGGTCGCCTTCCACGGCGGCATCTGGTGCGTCCTGGTCATCACCTTGATCGCCTCGGCACGCGGCGCAGCATCGGAATAAGTCATCAGTGAGAACGGCGCGATGTCGCCTGGGTGATGACAGTTCTGACACTGGTTCTGAAAAATGCGCACGACCTCTTTGCTGAACGTCGGGCCTGCCTGCGCGATTGGCGGAGCAGGTACTGGCATCACCACGCGCTGACGCGCGCCGAGGAAAGCGAAGCCAAGCAAACCAGCAAACAGGAGTCGTCGCATACGGGAGAAGACAAATCCTGCCATAGACTTCATTCCATGTCGCTCCATGTCGTTCTAGTCCATCCGGAGATCCACTGGAACACGGGGAATGTCGGCCGCTCCTGTCTCGCCGCGGGAGCAGAACTCCATCTGGTCGAGCCCCTCGGCTTTTCCCTGAGGGATCGCGAGGTGCGACGAGCCGGACTCGACTACTGGGAGCATGTTCCCCTTCATGTCTGGCCCAACTGGACCGAGCTCGAGAAACAGCTGCCAGAGCTCGGCGAACCGTTCTTCTTCAGCACCAAGGGCGACAAGACTCTCTGGGATGCCGACTACGGAAACCGATCCGTACTGGTCTTCGGACGCGAAACGGGCGGCCTGCCGGACGATCTGCACGAGCGTTACGCCAGTCGCATGTTCCGGATGCCGATCGTCTCGCCCCACGTCCGTTCGCTCAATCTCTCCACCGCCGCGGCGATCGCAATGTACGAGGTGCTGCGGCAGCGAGCGGTGGCTCCATCCTCCTGATGCAGGGACCGTCGCGGTACGCCGCGATCATGAAAAGAAAAAGGCAGGCCGGCGAAGCCGGCACCAGATCGTAGCCCCCGGCGTCAGCCGTGGCGTCAGCCGGGGGCGTCAGCCGGGGGAATCGGGTGACAGGGGTTGCCGAGCCCGCATCGCGGGCGACAGAAGTGGCGAGGCCATGCCGCGCAGCCGCGTGCCGCCCGCTGATGCGGGCTCAATGCTGAAGGTCGCTGATTTCCCCCGGCTGGCGCCGGGGGCTACGGTCTTGCGCCGGGCTACGCCGGCTTGCCCGTACCCCTCACTCGCTCTTGATCGCCCCAGCAAGATCGATTCGTCCCGCAAGCGCCGAGGGGAACAGGCCGGCGGCGACGGATGCCAGGAAGGTCACGGCCAGCGAAACCACGATCAGTCGCACCGGCGTGTGGAACTGGATGGTCCAGCCGAACGACTGTTTGTTGATGACGAAAATGAGAATCCACGAAAGGGCGTATCCCATGACCAGCCCGGCCACCGTGGAGGTCAGGCCGAGCACCGAGGACTCCAGAACGAGCATGCGGCGAAGCTCCGCCAGGGACATCCCCAGAACCCGGAAGACACCCAGCTCCCGCGAACGCTCCAGGATCAGGGCCGACAGCGTGTTCACGATGCCGAGGACAGCTACCGCGATGGCCACACCGAGCAACGCGTAGGTGATCAGGAACGTCTGGTCGAAGATCTTCATCACCTCGCCACGGATCTCCCCGTTGGTCACGGCGAACGCGTGGTATTTGGGGCCGAACATCGCCTCCAGTCGCGTGCGCGCCTCCTCGGGGCGCACACCCTTCTTCAAGTAAAGGATGATGGTGTTGATGGCGTGGTCATCGAACGATCGCACATAGAGCGCTCGATCCATCACGATCACTCCCCGGTCGTTCGAGTAATCGCGATACACGCCGGTGATCGGGAACCATCGCGTTCCCTCCGCCACCGGAAGCTGCACACGGCTTCCGCGGCCCTTGCCATACTTGAGAGAGAAGCTTTCGGAGACCACCACGCCCTGCCTGATCCTGGCCTCTTCGATGGCAAGCCTCGGGGACGACGGGTCGATCATGGGCAGGTGTCCGTACTTCGCCGCAATGACGAAGTCGCCGCTGCCTACTGAAACCAGTCCGTCCTCGTAGGCGATGTCGCGGCCTCGTACAGGATCGAACGCCTCCAGAAACGGAACGCTCGCAAGATCCTTCAGAATCGAATCGGGGAAAAGAGCAGTCTGCGCATTGGTGAGGCCGCGGGCCGGACGCAGCCACAGATCGGAGCTCACCGTCTGGTCCACCCAGATGCGAACGGTTTCCCGGAAACTGCCGACCATCAAAGCTACTGCCACCATCATTCCCACCGCCAGCGACAGCGCCGCTGAGGCGATGGAGGTCCGTCGCAGCGAGGCAGGGATGGATGCGGAGGCCAGCTCGCCCACGATTCCGAAGCCGCGGCGGAACGGGCGTCGCAGGAGCGCCGATCCAAGCCGAACGAAGATGGGAGCGAGCGCAGAGAATCCCACCACCACGAAGAGCACCGCCAGATACCCCCCGATGGCAATGCCGCGGAGAGCGGGAAGCCGGCAGAGAAGCGCGGCGATCACAAAGCAGATCGCAGCGATCGCCACCAGCAGCCCGGTTCGGGAGCGCGACACTCGTTGCTGCAGTCCTGGCCGGATCAGGAGATTGGGCGGCACCTGAGCGGCCTCGATGGCCGGCTGGATCGCCGAAAGCAGCGAGAGCAGAATCCCCACCGCAAATCCCACGGCCACGATGCCAGGAGTCAGCGCGATCGCTTCGGGCGCCGAGGTTACGTAGAGCGCGTTGATGGTCCGTCCGATCAACCGCAGGATCCCGAATGCCATGCCCCATCCGAGGAGGATCCCGAGGGCGGCGCCCGCCACGCCGAAGACCAGCCCTTCGATCAAAAAAGCTCGAAAGATCTGACCGGGCGAGGCACCAAGCGTTTTGAAAACTCCGACGTCCTTGCGCCGCCTGAGGATCGAGATCAGTACGGTGTTGTAGACGAGGACCATCCCGACCAGCAGCGCGACGCCCGCCAGCGCGAAAAGATTCACGCGGAACGCGCGCAGCATTTTCTCCACCCGCTCGTTGCGGCGCGAGGGACGCTCCAGCCGCGCGTTGGAGGGGAGAAGCGCCGCG
>JBDSGC010000313.1:0-5312 GCA_039919215.1 Thermoanaerobaculia bacterium
CACAGAAATGGATCCGTCTGGTTCCGGTCGATGGAATCGCCGATTCGTCGAGCGAAAGCTACCGACTGGACCGCAGCGCGGTGGCCGGTAAATTCGTGATCGTGCGAGCAGTGGATGCGTCCTACAACGTGGCCACGGAAGCGATCACCTTGCCGTAACGTGTGTGGCTGCACCGGAGCACGCCGAGGACATCGCCGCACCCTCCATCAAGGATTTCGCAGGCGAATGCGCAACCGAACCTATAATCGCCAGCCGTGAACCGGTCGCGCTTGCTGCTGGTGTGGCCCCTCGTCCTGCTGGTCGCCACCTGCTCGCGGGAAGTCTCGTCGCCCGTTCTTCCCGCACCGGTCGCCGAGGACGACAGCAAACCGCAGGATGGGGGCACCCTGGTCCGACGGCTGGAGGCCGATGTGGCCACCCTCAACCCGGTGATGGCGACGTCGCGATACGAGCACTACCTGAGCACCTCGCTGTTCGATCCGCTGGTTGAGCTGGATGCTGCGCTGCAGCCGGTTCACGGTGTGGCGGACAAGTGGGAGATCTCGCCCGACGGGAAGGAATACACCTTTCATCTGAACCCGCTGGCCACCTTTTCCGACGGCACGCCAGTGCTGGCCAGCGATGTGCTCTTCACTTTGAAAAAGATCGTCGATCCGCTCACGGAAGCCCCGCAGATCGCTGGCCAGTTCGACCAGGCGGACCTGGCGCGCACGCGCATCCTCGATCCACACACCATCGTCATCGCGTTCAAGGAAGGGCTGGCCCCGCAGCTGGGCTGGTTCAACACCCTCCGACCGCTGCCCGAACACGTCTACGGGAAGGGCGACTTCAAGACCGATTTCGCCTCCACGGCCGTAGGCAGCGGCTCCTACCGCCTGGTGCGACGGGTTCCGGGAAAAGAGATTCTGCTGGAACGGAGGTCTGACTATTGGGGCATCAAACCGCATCTGCAGACGATTCTGTTCAAGGTGATCGCCGACGATGCCACGGCGTGGAACGCGATCAAAGTCGGGGAGATCGACGAGACCATGATCAACTCCGATCTTTGGCTCACCGAGAGCCGCCGCCCTGAGTTGCAGAAGTTCCTCGAGTTCCGGCGGTTCTATCCCCTGAACTACAACTACATCCCCTGGAACACTCGCGATCCAATCCTCTCGGACAAACGCGTGCGTCGCGCGCTGGCCATGTGCGTCGACCTCCAGTCGATCATCAACAACCTCTACCACGGCACAGCCAGGGCCATGAACGGCCCCTTCACCCCCGATCAGTGGGCCTACAACCCCGACGTGCCGGTGATCCAGTACAGCCCGCAGGAGGCAAAGAGGATCCTGAACTCCCTGGGATGGCTGGACACCGACAAGGACGGCCTGCTGGATCGAAACCACAAGCCCTTTCAGCTGGAGATGTTGATCGGCTCCGGCAGCATCGCCACCAAAACGTTCGCCGAGCTCTATCAGGCGGAGCTCCGGAAGATCGGAGTGGATCTCAAGGTCACCCCGCTCGACTTCAGCGCCGCCATGCAGCGCGTGCTGGCTGGTAACTTCCAGAGTGCCTATCTTTCCTGGGACCTCGATCCCGACCCCGATCCCTATGCCTTGTTCCACTCGTCGCAGACTCCACCCCGAGGCTACAACTTCGTGTTCTACAAGAATCCGGTGGCCGACAAGCTGATGGACGACGCTCATCGAGAGATCGATGTCAAGAAACGCACGGTGCTGTACCGCCAGCTGCACGCCCTGCTCGCCGAGGATCAGCCGTATTCATGGACGGTCGAGGTCTCCACCAAATGGGCCATCAACAAGCGCGTGCATGGGGCGAAAGAAAGCAGGGGCTGGGGACTGTTCGGCTGGTATCCGGGGGAGCGCGACTGGTGGATTCCTAAAAGTCAGCGTACCCACGACCTGGCCGCTCACTGACCCCGCGCTCCACGCGAGCAGGTAAACTCGCGGCATGCTCGTCTACGTCGTTCGCCGGCTCCTTTACGCGACGCTGACGTTCTTTGGAATCACCGCGGTGGTCTTCGCGCTGATCCACAGCGTGCCGGGCGACCCCATTTCGTTCTACGCCGGCACGCAGGGGCCCAGACACCTCTCTGAGGCGTCCATCAACGCGATCCGGCACGCTCACCATCTGGATGACACTCTGCCTGTGCAGTTCGGCTGGTGGTTGCGAGGAATCCTCACCCTCGACTTCGGAACTTCCTTCGTGGACCACCGTCCGGTCATGGCCCGGATCGGGGAGAAACTGCCCAACACGTTTCTGCTGAATCTGATCGCGTTCCTGCTTTCTGCAGCGATCGGTGTGCCCGTGGGCCTGTGGAGTGCCTCCCAGTCCGGCCGCCTCGCGGAGCGCGCGTCGTCGGTTGGCTTTTTTCTGCTCTACTCGCTTCCCAGTTTCTGGGTGGCCCTGCTGCTGATGCGGTGGTTCTCGGTGAGGTGGCGAGTGCTGCCACTGTTCGGGATGACCTCCGAGAATTACCTGCTCCTCTCCGCCGCCGGCAGACTGGGGGATCGAATGGCCCATCTGGTGCTGCCGGTGATCACTCTGGCCTACGCCCAGCTGGCCATCTACGCGCGCTTCTCAAAATCCGCGGTCAGCGAAGTGATCCGCCAAGACTACATCACTACGGCGCGCGCAAAAGGAGTCTCTTCAGGCTCGCTCTGGTGGCGCCATGCATTCCGCAACGCGCTCATTCCTCTGATCACGTTGCTCGGCCTGACCATTCCGTACCTGATTTCCGGAAGCGTGATTGTGGAGCAGATCTTTCAGTGGGACGGGATCGGGCGGCTGTACCTGGATTCCATCCTGTCGCGCGACTATCCGACCGTCCTCGGACTGACGGTGGCCACCGCCGTGGTGACCCTGCTGGCCAGCGTGGTGGCCGATCTCCTCTACGCAGCCGCCGACCCGCGCATCCGTCTGCGCGGAGAGAATCGATGAGCACCGCAGAGGGCGGGTGGGGCAGGTGCTGGAGCCGATTCGCCCGCAGCCGCCTGGCGCTGGCCGCTCTCGCGTATGTAGCCTGCATCTCCATTCTCGCTGCCGCGGCACCGCTTCTGACCAGCTCCTCCCGTTCTGCTCCGATTCCTTTTGGTCCTGACGACGTCGATCTCTCCAGTCGCCTGCAGCCGCCTGACGGATCTCACCGGCTGGGCACCGACGACGTCGGGCGTGACCTGCTCGCGCGGATGCTGCACGGGGCACGGATCTCTCTGACTGTGGGGTTTCTGGCCACGGCCATCGCCCTCCTGATCGGCTCCACTCTGGGAGGGCTGGCGGGCTACTACGGCGGTGCCACCGACTGGGTCATCTCCCGCCTGATCGAGATCATTCTCTGTTTCCCGTTCCTCTTCCTGGTGCTGGGAATCGTGGCCCTCTTCGGACCCTCGCTGTACACGATCATGATGGCTCTGGGGGTGACCTCGTGGACCACGGAGGCCCGCTTCGTCCGTGCTGAGTTCCTGCGCATCCGGGAGCAGGAGTTCGCCCTTGCGGCACGGGCCAGCGGGGCAGGGGATGCCCGGATCATCTTTCGCCATCTGCTGCCCAACGCGCTGGCGCCCGTGCTGGTGTCGGCAAGTTTCGGCGTGGCCTCCGCAATCCTGACTGAGTCGGCCCTGTCTTTTCTGGGGCTGGGCGTTCCCATCCCCACGGCCACCTGGGGAAGCATTCTGTCGAGCGCGGAACACCACATCGAGCACGCCTGGTGGCTGGTCACCTTTCCCGGTGCAGCGATCTTTCTCACCGTCGCGGCCTTCAACATCATCGGCGACCGCTTTCGTGATGCTCTCGATCCCCGCAGCGAGTGACCCGCCGGCACGGCCGGCGGCGCTGGTTGCCCAAGGCTCGGCCAAGATCACGCTCCAAGAAATTCTGCCGCGCAGGCCCTTTTAGCTCACGTCCCCGATCCCAGTGCCATCTGGTATCGATTCAACCAGCACACTCCACTAGAATCCGGCGATGCGCAGACTGACCCTCGCTCTTCTCGTTCTCCTTTCGCTTCCTCTTTCTGCAGAGACCTGGCAGTTCGCCGTCGCCGGCGATTCGCGCAACTGCGGCGACGTGGTGATGCCGGCGATCGCGGAAGCCGTCCGCGGATCCAAAGCGGCGTTTTACTGGCATCTCGGTGATTTCCGCGCACTCTCCGACTTCGATCAGGACATGCAGCACGCCGCGAAGAAGCCCATGACCATCCTGTCGTACGCCGCCGCGGCCTGGCCCGATTTCCTCCGCAACCAGATCGCGCCGTTCGCTCCAACACCGGTTTACCTCGGCATCGGCAATCACGAACTGGTGCAGAAGACCCGCGGTGACTACGTCGCCCAGTTCGCAGACTGGCTCACGCAGCCGGCTATCCAGACGCAGCGCCTGAGCGACGACCCGAACGATCACATGGTGCGGCCGTACTTCCACTGGGTCCAGGGGGGAGTGGACTTCGTGTCGCTGGACAATGCCTCGACCGACATGTTCGATGAGGCGCAGATGGCCTGGCTCAATCGGCTGCTCGATCGTGACGCCACGAATCCTGCGATCAAAACGGTCGTCCTGGGCATGCACGCCGCCCTTCCGCACAGCCTCGGTTGTGATCACAGCATGAACGAGTGGGCCCAGGGCGAATCGAGCGGCACCCGCGTCTATCGCCGCCTGCTCGATTTCCGCGGGGCCTCGAAGAAGAAAGTCTACCTGCTGGCCAGCCACTCTCATTTCCTGATGCGGGACATCTTCGACAGCGAATACTGGCGGTCGCATGGAGGCGTGCTGCCCGGCATCATCATCGGGACGGCCGGCGCGGTGCGCTACAGACTGCCGGACACAGCATTGGGATTTCCGGCGGAACGTGCCCGCACGGATGTCTACGGGTTCCTGCTCGCCTCGGTCCGTGACGACGGCTCCATCGATTTCGACTTCCGGAAGATCGAGAGGGCGGCGGTTCCCGCCAATGTCGAGGAACGTCACGGCAAGGAACTGGTCGACTGGTGCTTCAACGCCAACAGCGATCTCAGCCCGCGCAGTTCGGCGCCCTGCGCCGCAGCCGATGCGCCGTGCGGACCGACCAGGCGTTAGGCCGGCACGGCCGGCGGCGCTGCTTGCCCAAGGCTCCGCCGCATCACGCTCCAGGACGTTCTGCCGGGTAGGCTCCGGGCGGTCAGCCGGCGGTGGGACTGACCGGAAGGCGCGCCTTGAGCGAGTCCAGCACCGGGCGGGGGACTAGTCGCCCTACATCGCCTCCCAGGCGGAAGACTTCCTTCACCAGACGCGACGAGACGTAGGTGAATTCGACGGCGGGCAGCATGAAGATCGTCTCGACCTCG
>JBDSGC010000314.1:0-17574 GCA_039919215.1 Thermoanaerobaculia bacterium
TCAGGCGAGCCTCTATCCTTCCAATGACCGCCCCACCCCTGGCCAATCTGATCAACGAGCTGAGCAAGCTGCCCGGCATCGGCGGCAAGTCTGCTTCGAGGCTTGCGTATCACATTCTCAAACGGCCGGCGGGGGAGGCCGAGTCTCTGGCCACCGCGATCCTCGAAGTCAAGGCGAAGATCTTCCGCTGCTCCATCTGCAACAACATGACAGACGTGGAGCCGTGCGCCATCTGTTCCGACCCCCGCCGTGATCCAACAGCGATCTGCGTCGTGGAAGAGGCGTTCAACATCCCCACCATCGAGCAGACGCGCGATTTCAAAGGGGTCTACCACGTGCTGCTGGGCGCCCTGTCGCCGCTCAAGGGGATTGGCCCGCAGGACATCGACGTCGACGGTTTGCTGCGCCGGCTGCAGAGCGGGGAAGTCCGCGAGGTGATCGTGGCCACCAACCCGAACGTGGAGGGGGAGGCCACGGCTCTGTACATCGCACACCAGCTTCGCCCGATGAACGTCCGCGCCACGAGGCTGGCCTTCGGACTGCCGGTGGGCGGCGACCTCGAGTATGCGGATCAGGTCACCATGTCCAAGGCTCTCGAAGGACGGCGGGAGATCTGATTCTGCCGCGGGCCACAGCAAGTCGGACGCAAGACGGATCGCGGCCGACCTGTGCTACATTCCCCCTCCGGCATTCCGGGCACTGGTAACCGCAAAATGGCCTCTCCTGATCTCGTCATGTACGAGGAGGAGTACCTGCTGATCAAGGACACGCTCGCGCGTCTGCAGGTTGACTCCAACTCGAAAATCGTCTTCCTGGTCGACAAGAACGGCCAGCAGATCGCCACGCATGGCGACATGCGCGGCGTCGACGCGACCTCTCTGGCGTCCCTGACGGCCGGCAACGTGGCGGCCACCGACGGTCTGGCCAAACTGATTGGTGAGAAAGAGTTCTCCATCCTCTTCCATGAGGGTGAGCGAGACAACATCCACATCTCGCTGGTGGCCCAGCGCGTCATTCTCGTGGTGATCTTTGACGATCGCTCCTCGCTCGGTCTGGTGCGACTGCGCGTGAAGAAGGCTTCCCAGGAACTGGAGCGAACCTTCGAACAGCTTCTGAAGAAGTCAGAAGCTGAGCGCGGAAGTCTGGCCGATCGATTCGACTCGCCCTTCGCCGAGATCACCGACGAGGACATCGACAGCCTGTTCAGCGAATAGCGTTCATGACGTTCATCAACTACGCAGCTCGCGAGATCAACTGCAAGATTGTCTACTACGGCCCGGGCCTTTGCGGGAAGACCACCAATCTGCAGTGGATCTATGACAAGACCAATCCGCAGTCCAAGGGCAAGCTGATCTCGCTGGCAACGGAAACGGATCGCACACTCTTTTTCGACTTTCTGCCGCTCGACCTGGGCACCGTGCGCGGCTTCAAGACCCGATTCCACCTCTACACCGTCCCCGGACAGGTCTTCTACGACGCCTCCCGCAAACTGATTCTCAAGGGTGTGGACGGAATGATCTTCGTCGCCGACTCGCAGGAGGCCCGGATGGAGGCCAACGTCGAGTCGCTCCAGAACCTGGAGAAGAATCTCAAGGAACAGGGCTACGAACTGGCCAACGTCCCCTACGCGCTCCAGTTCAACAAGCGCGATCTTCCGACGGCCCTGCCCGCGGACGAGATGTATCGTCAGCTGAACTTCAAAGGGGAGCCGACCTTCGAAGCAGTGGCGATGAATGGCACCGGCGTCTTCGACACCCTGAAAGCGGTCGCCAAACTGGTTTTGACGGAACTGAAAAAGAAGTGACTCCTTCTCCCGTCGAAGGCCGGCCGGGCCAGGCCGGTCGCGGCGACCGGCTGATCCGCTCATGCGCCATCACGGCCTGAACATCGTCGCCATCGGCGGCGGCACCGGTCTCTCGACCCTGCTCCGTGGCCTCAAGCGGTACGTCGATGCGGAAGGAGCGTGGTCCATCGCCCGTCTGTGCGCGATCGTCACCGTCACCGACGAAGGCGGGAGTTCGGGCGCGCTGCGAAAAGAGTTCGGAATGCTGCCTCCGGGCGACATTCGAAACTGCATCGTGGCCCTCGCGGAAGAAGAGCAACTTCTCTCGCGTCTCTTCAGCTACCGGTTCGGCGGCGGCGGAGATTCTTCGCTAGGCGGCCACTCGCTGGGAAATCTGCTGCTGGCCGCACTGACCGACATCACCGGGGGATTCGATAAAGCCATCCTCACTGCGTCGGAGGTTCTCAACATCGCGGGAGAGATCATCCCTTCGACTCTTTCGGACGTGCGGCTGCGCGCCACGCTCGCGGATGGCAAGGTGCTGGTCGGCGAAGTCGCCATCAGCGGCTCTTATCTGGGGGAGCCTGCGACCGCACGATCCCCGCACGAGCGAATCCTCCAGCTGACCATCGATCCCCCCGACGCCGAGCCTCCCGCCCGCGCGCTCGCCGTCATCGCGGACGCGGATCTCATCCTGATCGGACCGGGATCGCTCTACACCTCTCTCTTGCCCAACCTGCTCATCAAGCCCATTGCCGATGCTCTGCGGCGAGCGAAAGCATTGCGCGTCTACGTCTGCAACGTCATGACCCAGCCCGGCGAAAGCGAAGGCTACAGCGCGGAAGAACACCTCAGCGCCATCGTGGAGCATGCCGGGCTGGTCGCCGACGTCATGGTTCTCAATGGCAGCCGGCCCTCGGAGGCCATCCTCAGTGCCTATGCTGCCCAGAATCAGCATCCCGTTCAATTCGACGTCAATGCCGTGAGGGAGCTCGGAGTGACGCCCTTCTTCGGCGACATCATCGAGGAAGGAAACTACGTTCGGCACGACGCCCGGGCTCTGGCTGAAACGATCTTCCGGCTCTACGATCGCTACGGTCGGACACTGGAGAGAATGCGTTCTCCCCGGGAAGAGGCATGACTACCGCACAGCGCCCCCGGTCAGGTGTGCAACCACTCTCAGCAGGAGCAGCCGAGGCAACCATGAGTAACGATCTCGATGTGATCATCCTCGCCGCGGGACTGGGAACGAGGATGAAGTCCGCGACCATCAAGGTCCTTCACCGGGCGGCGGGCCGTCCGATTCTCGACTACGTTCTGGAGCTGGCCTCCGGCGTCTGCGATCGTCCTCCCATCCTGGTCGTCGGGCACCAGCGTGAGTCCGTGATGACGGCGATCGGGGAACGGGCCCGCTACGCGACTCAGGATCAGCAACTCGGTACGGGACATGCCGTCCTTCAGGCGGCCTCCTCTCTGGAGGGAGAAAGCCTGAAGGGTCGGAGAATCCTCATTCTGTCGGGTGATGTACCTCTCACTCGCGCCGAAACGCTCCGCTCTCTGCTCGACGAACACTCCAGTGCCGGCAACGCGCTCACACTTCTGACCATGAAGCTCGATGAGCCGGCCATGTACGGAAGGATCGTGCGCGATGCCACGGGAAGCGTGGAGCGGATCGTTGAGGCCAAGGATGCCACCGCGGAGCAGAAGACGATCCGCGAAGTCAATGCCGGCATCTATGTCTTCAATGCCGACGGCCTCTTCGACAACCTCCGCAATCTCTCTACGAACAACGCTCAGGGCGAGTATTACCTCACCGACCTTCTGGCGGTTCTGCGCCAGTCCGGCCAGCGTGTCGGGGCCGTCGCGGTCGAGGATCCGGTCGAGGCTCTCGGCGTGAACTCCCGAGCCGACCTGGCAGCCGTGGAAAACGAGATTCAAAGACGGGTAGTCGATCGCCTCATGAAAGAAGGAGTCACCTTCCGCAACCCTCAGACCGTGGTGATCGATTCGACGGTTTCCATCGGCAACGACACGGTGGTCTATCCGTTCGTCACTCTCGAGGGCACGACCACCGTGGGCTCCCGCTGCATCATCGAACCGGGAGTCCATCTCATCAATGTGACCGCCGGCGACGATGTGCACATCAAGACCGGAACGGTGGCGGAAGAATCGGTCATCGAGGCGCACGCGGCGGTCGGCCCCTACGCCCATCTTCGCGCCGGGACGCGGCTCGGCGCTCACGTCAAGATCGGGAACTTTGTCGAGACCAAGAAAGCCGTCTTCGCTGATGGGGCCAAAGCGTCGCATCTCTCCTACATCGGTGACGCGGAAATCGGCCGCGACGTGAATATCGGAGCGGGAACCATCACCTGCAACTACGACGGAGTGAACAAGAACAAGACCATCCTCGAAGACGGCGTTTTCATCGGCTCCGACACCCAGCTCGTCGCGCCGGTGCGGGTCGGCAAAGGTGCCTACGTCGGAGCAGGATCCACCATCACCAAGGATGTGCCAGCCGATGCGCTGGCCCTCAGCAGGATCCCCCAACGGGTGGTCGAAGGCTGGGCCGCCCGGCGACGGGAAGAGTTGAAAAAGGAAAAAAAGTAGGCCAGCTCAAGGGTCCACGGGACGCGCGCCACTCTTCATCGTCCCTTCGACCTCCTGCGCAACGCGAAACATAGGAACGAGGTCGACCCTCATCCTTCCGAAATCGATGAGCACCACGAAATTCTTCAGGTAGTTTTCGCCGATGATTCCGGAGGTGCGCTCGCGCACGCCCGGGTCGTACATGGGGATATCGCGGAAGGCCCCGGCCCACCGGTCGAGGCCGATCTCGACGTTCTCGACCTTGGACCCATGCTTGGTCGCGCCGCCCAGGCCCTGCAGCGTGGCCGTGTGCGCCTTCGGAGCGAGGGCCTGAATCGGCAAGTTGTTGTATTGGGCTTCGTTGAGGAACGTCACTTCCGATCCCGTGTCGAGGATGAACAGAAACCAGCCCTTTCGATTGATCACACCGCGAACCGCAGGCCGGAACTGATCGAAGAAAAGATTCTGATCAGGAGCCGGGTTGCGGTCGGCCGGGGTGAGTTGAGCGAAGGTAACCATGCGACGGCGGAAGTCCAGCTCGATCCGCATTTCCTTCAGAAGGTTGGCCCCCAGAAGCAGGTCCATTTTGAATTCACTCTTGGTCACCATGAACCGCATCTTGTCGTCGGCCATGATTGCCACGGGCACATTCTCGATGACCATCCTACCGAGCTGCAGCGATTCCACCAGTCCGAACTCCACCGAGATCGCCTCCCCCAGCAGCCCGGTAAAGGTTCCCTTGATGCCCAGCGAGCGTACCCGCACCTGGTCGGCCAGCTGGCGCGAAACGATGGACAGGACGGCTCCGGAGTCGACGATCGCGGTGAGGTTCCTCACCCCGTTCACGCCTGCCTCGATCCTGGGAATGTCGGGACGCCCGATCCTCATGGTCAAACGTTCGACCGCAGCGCCCGAGAAACGGTAGACGCGAACGTGCGAGAGAGCTTCGAGAAAATCAAGGTGCCACTTCTTGAGCACGATTCCCCGCTCCGCGGCCAGATGCGCCCATTCCAGGCTGGCCTCGTAGTTGTTCGACAGATACTCGACCTGCGAGAGATTCCAGGCGATATCCGCTGCGTTCGTCCGGAACGGGTTCAAATCGAGCGCGGCGCGGAGATGCTTCCGCGCCACGTCGAAGCGTCCCGCCGCCAGCTCAGCGGCGCCCAGGGCAGCGAGCTCCGGCGCATTCCTGTTCGCCTTTCCGTCGATCGTTTCCGCAAGCGCGACCGCGCGCATAAAGTCCGACTTTCGAACCATGGAAGGGAGATCCGATCCGCGATCGATCGCTCCCGGCTGGATGAACAGCGGCGAAATCGAGACGTCCGAATACAGTGCGCATCCGGAGAGGAGCGCGACCGAGAGCAATCGAAAGGCGTTTCGGAACATCACGAGGCGGAGCGCACCTTCCCCGATTGTACGTACCAAACACCGCACGGGCCCAAAACCGCCTCTGTTTCGATACGGGAGTGTCAGGAGTTCGTCACAGCGTCACGCCCTCGGCGGACCATGATGCCGAGCTCTCGAATCTGGTAGGCCAGTGCCTGCCGTGACATCCGGAGAAGCGTGGCTGCGCGGTTCTGGTTTCCTCCGGCTTGCTCCAGCGATTTCTCGATCAACTCCCGCCGGTAGCGCATGACCGCGTCCTGATAAGACCCTCCACCAGCGCGGCTCAACACCACTCCCTGCATGCGAGCGGGAAGATGCTGCACGTCGATGATGGAAGCCTCCGCTGCAAGAGCGTGCGCACCCCGAATCGTGTTCTGGAGCTCTCGAACGTTCCCCGGCCAACGGTACGACTGGAAGATCGCCTCCACGTCCGGCGACAGCGCTGCAGGTCCGGAGCGGTGCTTTTCATGCTCGTTCCTCAGGAAATGAGAAGCGAGAGCGAGGATGTCTCCGGCCCGATCCCTGAGCGAAGGAAGAGTGATTTCCACTCCACTGACGCGGTAATAGAGGTCCTCCCGAAAGCGGCCCTGCTCGATCGATCCGTCGAGCTTGCGATTGGTCGCGCTCACCACCCGGACGTCGGCGGTGCGGTTGGCAGAATCGCCGACCCGGCGAAACTCGCCTTCCTGCAGAAATCGAAGCAATTTTGCCTGTGCCAGCAGTGGCATCTCGCCGATCTCATCGAGGAAGAGGGTGCCCCCATCGGAGGCCTCGATCAATCCGGGTCGGTCGCGTTCAGCACCGGTGAACGCTCCTCTCACGTGACCAAAAAGCTCGCTTTCGATCAGGTTCTCGGGAAGCGCCGCGCAATTGACCGCGGTGAACGGTTTCGAGCGACGGCTGGACTGGCGATGGATTGCCCGAGCAACCAGTTCCTTGCCCGTCCCCGACTCCCCCAGGATGCAGACCGGCACTTCCCGTCGCGAGACGCGGGCAATCGTGGCCAGAACTTCTCGCATGGAAGGCGAGTCCCCAATCATTCCGTCCACTGCCGCCGGCGCCGGATCCACCGGTGCTTCCTGCTGAGCGGCCAGACGGCGCATCCGATGAAGATCGGCTTTCAACCGCAACAGTGCCCCAACGGTTTCCCGCGACTCGGTGGACCAGGCAGACAGACCTTCGACGTAGAGGAGCTCCTGATCGGAGCAGCGGACCCAGTCGCCGGTTTCTGCGGCAAGAAGGGCATCGAGCTCCGTCGGCGCCATGGATGGGAGCGACCCGATCTCATTCCACTGACCGAGGCGATTCCGGCTCGCGTAGCGCCACGCCAGCTCGCCGAATGGATGACCGGAGAAGGGGAAGTCGGCCGTCGCGACATCCCGAAGAATCCGAAGCTCTCGTTCCACCGCGTTTTCGAGGCCGGCCGGAAGCTGGAGGCCCAACCGGTCAGCGATCGCTTGTGCCAGATCGCGCCGGTCGGTGCCCAGCGCGTTGCGAAATAGTTTCAGCTCCTCCGAGCGATTGGATGCCTCACACGTCTCGCCCGTGACGAGCGCGCGCAGGAAGGGGTGGACGATCGGATCGCAGGGCTCTCCGCGCCGGACGCACAGCGCCCGATAGCGATCGGTCAATTCGACATTGCCCGATCTACCGGTCGAACGCATGGGTCCCGGCCTGCGCTCGATCCAATCGATCTCGTCGAGGATCAATGCCGCTGCTTCACCGATCTGACCGGTGAGTCCTTCCTGCAGGATGGCTGAAGCGGAACGCCGCGCTGCCGTGAGGTCTCCCCGGGAGAAGCTGAGATGAGCGTTCAGCAACTCGATTTCCGTGAGACGCCGGGCGTCCTCAGCCCCTCGGTAGAAAGCCCGCAGACGGTTGATGCGCTGCGATGCGTGCGCCCACTGGCCGTCGTCGGCCGCGAGATATGCCAGCAGAAAAAGAACCCCGCCGGCCGCGCGATCGCCCTCTGTTTCTTCCACCAGACCGAGCATTTCCAACGCCTCGACCCGCGCTTCCTTCCATGCACCCGAACTGAACAGAATGTGAAGATGGTCGAGTGCGGCGTCCACGCGTTCGGGGACGGTGCGCGCTCGATGGAGCGATGTTTGCGCCGCCTCCCTGGCCAGTTCTAGCTGTCCCGCAGAAAGCGCGTGATAAGTCGCCAGGCGCGATTCGAGATAGTGATCGGCCGGCAGGGCGTGAAGGGAGGGATCCGCCCCGTCACACTCGCGCGCCAGAAGCGCCCTCAGATACGAGAGCTGGACCGCTTCTTCACCGGGGGGCGGATGAATGCGATCGAGTGCCTCCGCCATCTCGGCGTAACGGCTCTCCAGAAACAACAGTTCCGCGCGGAGGAGCTCCGATCGTGGCGTCGGTTCACCAATTCGATCGAGGCGGCTCAGCGCCAGACGGTACTCGCCCGATCGACGCTCGATCTCCGCGAGCGCCAACTCGCGCGCATCCCCAGTCAGACCGCGGGCCGCTTCCCGCGCCTGATGATATTGCCCGAGATCGAACAGCGCTCCGACCAGGCGAAGAGCGAGCGGTTCGGTCAACCATTGAGTGGGAACGGACCGCAGAGTCTCCACGATCACTGCAACCGAAGTCCACTCCACCATCTCGAGCAGACGAGCGGCGTTGCTCCAGTCTCCCGCCTGAATGAGAAGACGCGCTGCGATCATCGTGTCCCCGCGGGCCTCCGCGATCCGGGAGGCGATCGCACACAGAGCCGGCCTCGATGCCAGAGGGATGTGAAAGCCAGCGGATTCCGCCGCGGGAATCGTCTCGAATTGAATGGCATCAGGGTCGAGCGTGGTCACTCCGGCGATGATCAGCTCCTCGATCGGACCTGAGAAGCCAAGCTCCCGGAGGAACTCCATCGCGGTGGAGAGAGGAATCCGCGATCCAAAAAGTGCCAGCGCCGCGAGAAATGACCTCGCGGGCTCCCGTACTGATTGCCAGGCCTGGTCGGGTCCAGCAGAAGGGACTTCGCCATGAAAAAGAAAACGCTCGTACGCATTGGAGTCAACCCAGGCGCTCACCCATTCGCCCTGCTGCTGCGGCGGCATCAAGCGGATTCGCGACTGCAGCTCTTTCCGCGCTGCCAGCGAGGGGGAGACCACAAAGTAACGGGTGGAGGGTAGATCTGAGGTCTCGCTCCGTGTGATCCAGATACCGGCCTCGCTGGCCGCCAGCATTTCGAGCACTTTCGAGGAAGCCGAATCGGCACGCTCGACTGAAGATCGAGTGAAAACCAGGCGATCGACTGCCGCCGCTTCCACCACGCTCTCGACCACCTCCGTCTCCGATCGATTGGCCAGCGGTCCGATCACGGAGCTCAACTCGGCGATGGCCGATAGCCGATGGACCGGCGAGGCCGCGTCGCCGAGGGCAACCACTCGTTCAACGCCCAAAGCTGCCGCTGCTGCAAGGGAGCGAAAACAGGAGGTCTCGTTGACGAGCCATCGTCCGGACGACGCGGCGAACATTTCGCGCAACGCTTCGGCGCCGGGCGACGCCACCTCGCCCATTGCCGCTCCCTTCATCCATCGCAGGTCTGCAGCGGCATCCGCCCGAAGACGGGAGGCAACCTCCTGATACACCGCCTCCGGTCGGGTCCACGATTGCCGGAATACGTCGAGTGCTGGCGCCCGCAGCAGCTCCGCAAACTCCTGGATCGCATTGATGGGCAACCCCGGGGTGTCGGAACGACCTCGCTGCGCGGAGATCCTGACGAGGCGGCAGTCGCTGCCGCGCCTGCGAATGACCGCCCATTCTTCGGGATGGCATCCGTCGTTCGCCACGCCTGCGAATTGCAGCAATGCCTCGTGCGCGGCGAACTGCGCCACCAGCGAGAGGCGATCCCGCGGTCCCAGTTCACCGAGGACGGAGAGCGGTGTTGCGTCGAGCGAAAGCGAGGGAGCAACCCCATCGAACCAGGGGAGAGTGGTGTGTCGAAGCACTGCAATGAGGGCCCGGTCCCAGCCGAACGACCGGAGGTCCACACTGGTGATCGAGCGCTCTCGACGGGCCGTTCCGCGCATGGTCATTCATCGAAGGTGAGCGCGGAGACCAGGCTTTCCCTACCCTAATGAATTTCGCCCAAAGGCGCACACGGTCAGGGGCCGATTCCAACCTTGCGCAGAAGCGACGCATATCGTGGATCGCCTCGGAGAGGCTCGAATGACGTGTCGACCTTCAGCCACACGCAGGATTCCGAGCGCGTGGAGTACACCTCGTCCAGATAACGGAAGGCTTCGTCAGTATTTCCAATGGAGGTATGAATTCTGGCCAGTAGCAATGGCGGCGTATATCCCGATTTCGAAAGTTCCTGGAGGGCAGCAAGCGCCTCGGCACGCTTGCCCGCTCTCCCGTTCATATATCCCTGCATCGTGACCAGCAACTTGGTGCGACCAGCCAGGTGGATGGCTCGATCGATCAACTCGAATGCCTGCTGGTGGTTGTTCTTGCGAAAGGCAATCTGGGCCTGCATGGCAACCGCGTACGCGAAGTTGCGATCCAGTTCCTGGGTCTTCTGCAACTGCTCCAGCGCTTCGTCATAGCGCTCGGCGTAGAACAAGGCGCGGGCGACGTCCCAGCTGGCAATGAGGCCCAGAGGGTCGAGTTGTTCGGCGCGACGTTTCTCCGCGATGGCTTCGTCGGAACGCCCCATCGTGGTCAGGAAGTCGCCGTACAACCGGTGTCCCTCAGCATCGTTCGGATTCAGGCTGATGGCGCGACGAAACTCCCGCTCCCCTCCCGCAAAATCCCAGTCAAACCATGCCTTCACAAGAGCCAGGCAAGTGTGGGCCTGAGGCAGCGATTCGTCGAGAGCCAGCGCTCGCTGGGCGGCCTCGCGCACACGAGGCATTGCTTCCTTGGGAGCCAGATGAAGATTCGCTAGGTTGAACCATCCATCGGCCAGTCCGGCATAGGCCAATGCGTAGGTGGGATCCCTCTCGATGGCCTTGTTGAAGTACTCGATTCCCCGGCGAATGGCCTCGACATCGTTGAATTTGCTGTTGAAATAGCGGCCCTTGAGGTAGAGCTGGAACGCCTCTCCATCGTCCGATTGCCGCCGAACCAGCAGCTTCTTTTCCTCGCCGCTGAGGTGAGAGCGAAGCTGGTGGGAGATCTGCTCGGCCAGCTCCTGCTGCAGCGACAGAACATCCGACACGCTGCGCGCGTATTGCTGTCCCCAGACCTGAGTCCCCCGTTTGACGTCGGTCAGGCGCGCACGAACGACCAGAGTGTCGCCGCGCTGGATCAACTGCCCGGTAACCACGCCGCGAACATTCAGCTCCCGGCCGACCGACATGGGGTCGATATTTTTCCCCTTGTAACGAAGGGCTCTGCTGATGGCCACCACCTGAAGTTGAGGAAGTTGCGACAGGCTGTCGATCACGCTGTCGGAGATTCCGTCGCTGAGGTACTCGCTGTTCGGATTTCCCGAGAGATTTGCGAACGGAAGCACCGCAACGCTGTCGATGCGATCGGCGGCGAAAGCCCCCGCCCGGAACATGGCGATTCCGGCTGCGACCATGACGGCGATCAGCGCAACGCTGAGAATTGGCAGCCACCTGGTTCGTCCCGAATCTGCCAACGGTCCTGTCGATCTGCCAGATGACGACGGCCGTGACGGATACGGAAGCGGTGCCGTCGCTCCCAGCGACGGAGTGGAGTAGCGCGGATCGAACGTCTGCAACTTCGTCTCGAACTCGAGTTGCTGACGGAATGCCCGAAGGTCTCCCAGAAGCTGACGTGCCGAGGGATAGCGCCGGCCGGGCTCCTTCTCCAGAGCCTTCAGCACGATGTGATCGAGATCGGGCTGAATCCCAGGCACCAGCGCAGAGGGCGGCTCCGGAATGGTGCTGGTGATGGCGATGGCAATGTCCAGGAAGTTGTCGCCGGTCACGGGCGGCCGGCCGGTCAGCATCTCGTACGTCACCGCGCCCAGGCTGTAGAGATCCGAACGTGCGCCCGGCTGCTGTCCCCTGGCCTGCTCCGGCGAGATGTACAGCAGTGTCCCCATCACCGAGCCGTCGATGCTGTCCTTCAAAGGCTCACCATCCACGAGCTTGGCCAGACCGAAATCGAGCACCTTCACGAAGCCGTCCGGCCGAACCATGATGTTTTCCGGCTTGATGTCGCGATGGATGATGCCGGCGTCATGCGCGGCCGCCAGCGCGCTGGCGACACCCTCCGCAACATGCAGAACTTCGTTCAGCGCCATGGGGCCCCGGCCCATTCGCTCGCGCAGCGTCTCTCCCTCAATGTATTCGGTCGCAATGTAGTGAACCGAATCGGAGAGCCCGATCTCGTAGATGGTCAGGATGTTCGGATGATTCAACGCCGAGGCCGCGCGCGCCTCGCGCTGGAAACGAAGAACGCGATCCTGGTCCTGCGTAAAGCGGGCCGGCAGAAGCTTGAGCGCGACCTTCCGCTGCAGAGCTTCATCCTCGGCCAGATACACCTCACCCATACCGCCAGCTCCGATCAGCCGGCCCACCCGATAACGGGCAATCATGGCGCTTGGCATGGGTAATCCGAGCATAGCCCAAAGCCGGCACGGCCGGCGGCGCTGGTTGCCCAATGCTCCGCCAGGATCACGCTCCAAGACGTTCTGCCGCGCAGACTCCTAGTGGAGTGTGTTGGTTCAATCGATACCAATACACTCCACTAGAATGCCGGCGCATGATTTCCCGCTCTGGCGATGTCGAATCTGCAGTGGAAGCGGCCCGCATTGGCGCCCGCATCCTTCTGAAGTACTGGGAGCATCTCGGGAAGCTGGACGCCGACGTGAAGGACCGCAACGACTGGGTCTCCCGAGCGGACCGGGAGAGCGAAGACGCCATCGTGTCGTTCCTCCGCGAACGCTATCCCGACGACTCGATTCTCGGAGAAGAAAGCGGCCATACACCGGGCAATCGTCCGAACGGCCGGACCTGGATCCTCGATCCTCTCGACGGCACTTCGAACTATCTGCAGCACTTTCCCTTCTGGTCGATCTCCATCGGTCTGCAGGTCGGCCCGGTGATCGCTGCCGCGGTGATCTATGAGCCTTTGCGCGATCTGTTTTTCACAGCGGAACGTGGCGCCGGTGCCTTTCGAAACGGAATTCCGATGAAGGTCTCCGACCAGCGCTCAGTGGCCGGGGCGTTCCTGGCTACCGGTTTTCCGTTCCGCGCGCTGCATTTCGTTCCGCTCTACGTTGCCATTTTTCAGGACGTCATCTCCGTCGCCCGTGGCGTTCGCCGCGCCGGTTCGGCAGCGTTGGACCTTGCCTACACGGCGGCTGGAGTGTTCGACGGCTTCTTCGAGCTGCATCTTGCCCCCTGGGACGTGGCGGCCGGCTCGCTGCTGGTGACCGAAGCGGGAGGCACGATGACCGACTTCTCCGGCGGAGATCGCTGGCTGGAGCGGGGAAACGTGGTCGGCGCACCTGCCTCCGTGCACTCCGACCTGCTGTCGATGATCAATCGCCACGCGCAGGAATCGGACCTCGATCGACGCGTCACGAAACCAGCCGCGACCGCTGAATGACGGACCGGATTCCGCCGTCGTTCTATCTGCAGGACACCGTCTCCGTGGCGCGTTCGCTCCTCGGTTGCGTTCTGTGGCGACGCAATGGACGACGACTGCTCGCCGCACGGATCGTGGAAACTGAGGCCTACCTCGGCGCAAACGACTCCGCCAGCCATGCCCGGAAGGGTTTGCGCTCGGCTCGCAATGAGTCGATGTATCTCGAAGGCGGCCATGCGTACGTCTACTTCACCTACGGAATGCACTGGTGCATGAATGTCGTCACGCAGGAGACCGGCATTGCGGAAGCCGTTTTGCTGCGCGCGGCCGAACCCCTTCGAGGAATCGAGACCATGCGCGAGCGAAGACCGAAGGCGAAGCGGGATCGCGATCTGATGAGCGGTCCGGGAAAGTTGTGCGCGGCGCTGGCCATCGATCGCTCGCTTGACGGCGAGCCGCTGGATGGAAAGCGGCTCTGGCTGGCCGCGCCGGACACCCATGTCGACGAATCATCGATCGCCGTGAGCCATCGGGTAGGCGTGGAGAATTCAGGAGAGGCCGCGACCTGGCCCCTGCGCTTTTACCTCCGCGATCATCTGCACGTCAGCCGGCGCTGAGTCCACACGAAATCTATCTGCGGACTGGCATCGAGTAGGGCGTTTCAGAATGCCCGGGCGACGGACGTGGCGCGCGCACATAGAATGGCCCGGTGATGAACGAGCTGGTTCGCTACGTGCTGGAGTACGGAGTGCCGCTCGTTTTCTTCAATGTGCTCCTGGAGCAGCTCGGCCTTCCTGTCCCCGCGGTTCCCGCGCTGATCGTGGCCGGCGCGCTCAGCCGCGAAGGTCGCATGTCGTCGACCCACGTGCTGCTGGCCTCCGTCGCCGCGTCTCTGCTCGCCGACTCTGTCTGGTTCGCGCTGGGAAAACGGTACGGCTACCGGATCCTCCGCGTCCTTTGCCGGATTTCCCTGTCGCCTGACTCCTGCGTGCGCGACACCGAGGCTCGATTCGAGCGATGGGGCCTCAAGTCGCTCCTCTTCGCAAAGTTCATCCCCGGCTTCTCCACGGTGGCGCCTCCGCTTGCCGGTGCGGCACAGCGACGCACCGCGGCGTTCCTGTTGTACGACGGCATCGGCGCCCTGCTCTGGGCAGGGAGCGCCATTGCCGCCGGCCGCGCCTTTCACAAAGCCATCGACCGGCTGCTCGACGCGCTGGAGAACCTCGGCGGTTGGGCCATCCTGCTGGTGAGCTCCGCTCTGGCCGCCGTGATCATTCTCAAGTGGTGGCAGCGCACGGCGTTCATGAAGCAACTGCGTCTGGCCCGCATCAGCCCCTCCGATCTCAAGAAGCTGCTCGACGACGGTTCCGGACCGGTCATCCTCGACGTGCGCAACCCGTCAGGGCGGAAGCGCGACCCCCGCCGCATCCCCTCGGCCATCCTCGCGGAGAACGACGACATCAGCGAGAGTCTCCGGCACCTCCCCCCCCATACCGAGATCGTTCTCTACTGTACGTGACCGAACGAAGCCTCAGCGGCCCGGGTGGCACGCTTGCTGATTGATCAGGGGTTCACCATCGTCCGTCCTCTCGCTGGCGGATTTGACGCATGGATCTTAGCTGGCTTTCCTGTAGATCTGATTGATAGCATTTAACTACTCGTATTGAATCCATCATTTAACGGCCTGGTATAACAGTGTCCAATTACATTCACGGAACCTCCGCCGAAGAGCAGCGCCGTCTTTCCCTGATGAACGACGTCCTGCTGAACCAGGCTTGCCTCCGGGAGCTGATGCTTCGGGGCGATGAGCACATCATCGACTTCGGCTCAGGCCTCGGTCAGTTCTCCCGCACCATGGCTCGCGCGGTCCCGCATGGCCAGGTGGTGGGCATCGAGCGCGATCCGGATCAACTGGCGGGCGCGCGGCTTCTGGCCGAACAGCACGGTGAGGCCGGTCAGGTCGACTTTCGCTCCGGTGACGTTCTTCACTCCGAGCCCGGCCACTCAGATTCCTTTGATCTCGCGCACGCTCGCTTTCTTCTGGAGCATGTTTCCGATCCACTGGCAGTGGTGCGGACGATGGTGCAGTCCGTCCGGCCGGGGGGCCGCATCGTTCTGGCGGATGACGATCACGGCGTAATGCGGCTCTGGCCCGAACCGATGGGATTCAACGACCTCTGGGCGGCCTACATCCGCACCTACGATCGGATGGGGAACGATCCATTCGTCGGCCGGCGCCTCGTCCAATTGCTGGAGCAGGCCGGCGCGCGCCCCGTCCGGAACCACTGGCTGTTTTTCGGGGGCTGCGCAGGGATGGAGACCTTTCCGGTGCTCGCCGCCAATATGGCAGGAGTGGTCCGCAGCGCGCGGCAGACCATGATCGACATGGCGCTGGTGGAAGAGTCTGCGTTCGACGCCATCATGGAGCGCTACCAGGAGTGGTCTCAGCGCCCGGATGCCGCCCTGTGGTTCGCGGTCGCATGGGCTGAAGGAACGCGTCCGTAAAGGCACGCCGCATGCACTTTGCGGGAGGGTGTCAGCTCCTGCCCGTCTGCCCTCCACTCACCCCATGCGCCACAACAACTACCCCGGAGGCGCCAGCCGCGAGCAACTGGTCGACTGGTTCCAGTCAGGCCGGAAAACGACCAGCGCGATCTTCAAGATCCCCCACGACAGCGTCTATTACGGGCGGCCCATTCCACTGCGAAACCCCATCGTTTTCTATGAAGGTCACCTGCCGGCCTTCTGCGTCAACACTCTGATCAAACTCGCGCTGGAAAGGCCCGGCATCGACGAGGCTTTCGAAACTCTCTTCGCGCGAGGGATCGATCCCGAAAGTGCCGATGCCGCCCGACCGCCCACGGATCTGTGGCCCTCGCGCAGCGCGGTCCATGCGTACGGAGAGGAGGCCGATCGCCGGCTGATCGATGCGTTGCTCCACGCGCCGATCAACGACGGAAAGACGCTCCCCCGCGTCAACGCAGAAGCGGCGCTGGGCATCCTCGAGCATGAGCACATGCACCAGGAGACCTTTCTCTACATGCTGCACGAGCTGCCGTACGACCAGAAAAATCCTGTTGCGCCGTTCGCGGTTTCCGGCAGTCAGGAGCCCTCGTCAGAAGTCGTTCGCGATACGGTTTCGATTCCGGCAGGACGGGCCACACTGGGCACAGCGGAAGGCGCCTTCGGCTGGGACAACGAGGTCCCCGGTCACCAGGTGGACGTCTCTTCCTTTGTGATCGATCGGCACAATGTCACCAATCGCCAGTACCTCCAGTTCATGGAGGAGACGGGAGCACCGGCGCCACATTTCTGGCTCTCCACCGGGAGCGGATGGCACTGGCGCGGGATGTTTGAATTCGTTCCTTTGCCTCTGGACTGGCCGGTGTATGCGACGCAGGAAGAGGGAGTGGCGTTCGCACAATGGCGAGGGGCGCGCCTGCCAACCGAGGCGGAATACCACCGCGCAGCGTTTGGTACCCCGTCCGGCGAGGAGCGATCGTTTCCCTGGGGAGAGGATCCGCCGGACCCCACCCGCGGAAACTTTGGGTTCCAGCGATGGGACCCCGCGCCGATCGGATCGTTTCCTGCGGGAGCCAGCGCCTGGGGAGTTCACGATCTGGTCGGCAACGGATGGGAGTGGACCTCCTCCCCGTTCCTCGGATTCGAGGGGTTCCGGCCTATGGCTTCCTACCCTGTGTACTCGGAAGAGTTCTTCGACGGGAAGCACTTTGTGATGAAAGGGGCGTCGCCGGTCACCGATGCCCGGCTTACTCGCCGCTCCTTCCGGAACTGGTTCCGTTCCAACTATCCCTACATGTACGCGACCTTCCGCTGCGTGTGGGACTGATTCAGGCCAATCGAAGCGCAGGGTCGAAGCGAGCGCAGGGGCACCGTGCCTCGGGATCGGTTCCTGCAGTTCCGGAGACCATGGAACAGAAAACGTATCAAGCCAAACAATTCAATCTCAGTGGACTCACCGGCATCTCCGACAAAACGCTGGAGATGCACTTCAAGCTCTACGAAGGCTACGTCAAGGCCACCAACGACCTGACGGAGCGCATCGCGGCGATTCTCTCGGATGGAAAAGTCGATCAGGAAGAGATGCCCGCCTACTCGGAGCTCACCCGTCGGCTGGGGTTCGAGTACAACGGGATGGTCCTCCACGAGTACTACTTCGCCAACATGAAGAAGGACGGCGGCGGAGAAGCTCCCAAAGGCTCTTCGTTCCGCGGTGCGGTGGAGGGCTCGTTCCCTTCGTTCGACATCTGGAAGACCGATTTCGTCAGCGTGGG
>JBDSGC010000315.1:0-5142 GCA_039919215.1 Thermoanaerobaculia bacterium
GGGGAGAAGGAACTCGATCGGGAGAGCTTCCCGTTTCTCACGATCACTGGCTGGGCACCGCAGTTGTCCTCCGGCTCTTCGGCTGAAAAAATCCCCACATCGTCATCCTGAGCTGGGGAACGACGCCATGCGCCGATGACGGATGAACGACTTCGTCATCCTGAGGCGCGGAGACGCCGAAGGATCTGCAACGTCGCCGTCGTGAGTTCGATTTCTCCTCGCTGAGGACCACGGTTCACTAGCGGCGTGGGTGGCGGGCGGGAAGCGAAGGATCTGCGATCAAGAGGATGTCGGTCGACAGCTGCGTCGTTGCAGATCCTTCGGCGTCTGCTCAGCTTCTCATGACACACCCCCACCGCCTCTCACGATCTCCGAAGTCCGGATGAGGGGTCACTCGTGAGTGCAGGAGAGGCCCCTCACCCCCGCTTCGCGGACCCTCTCCCCGCTGCGGCGGGGAGAGGGAACTCGCGTGAGGATGTGTCATCGAATCTCAACGGCGCTGCATCGCGCTGTTCCTCGCCTCAGGATGACGAAATCGTTCATCACGCCCTCAACGGCGCATCGCAGTTCCGCTCAGGAGGACGGCAGGGGATTCGTTTTCAAGCTTTCAGGCGAAGCCGGCTCACATCGACGACATCGAGTTGAGGAACTCGTTGTTGCTTTTCGTCTTTTCGAGTTTCTCCACCAGCAGCTCCATCGACTCCACGGTCGACAGAGGCGAGAACACTTTCCGAAGCACCCAGATGCGATTGAGCTCATTGCGCTCCAGAAGCAGCTCTTCCTTCCGGGTGCCGGACTTGTTGATGTCGATGGCCGGGAAGACGCGCTTGTCGGAGAGCTTCCGGTCCAGGTGCACTTCCATGTTGCCGGTGCCCTTGAACTCTTCGAAGATCACGTCGTCCATCCGTGAGCCGGTGTCGATGAGAGCGGTGGCGATGATGGTCAGCGAGCCACCCTCCTCCACGTTGCGGGCCGATCCGAAGAATCGCTTCGGACGCTGCAGAGCGTTCGAATCGACACCGCCGGAAAGCACCTTGCCCGACGGGGGGACGACCGTGTTGTAGGCGCGGGCCAGACGAGTGATGGAGTCCAGCAGGATGACCACGTCACGCTTGTGCTCGACCAGCCGCTTGGCTTTGTCGATGACCATCTCGGCGACCTGCACGTGTCGGGAGGCCGGCTCGTCAAAGGTCGAAGAGATGACCTCGCCTTTGACGGAGCGCTGCATGTCGGTGACTTCTTCCGGCCGCTCATCAATCAACAGAACGATCAGGGTCACTTCCGGATGGTTGGTGGTGATCGAATTGGCGATGGCCTGCAGGATCATCGTCTTTCCGGTGCGGGGAGGGGCCACGATGAGCCCCCGCTGCCCCTTGCCGACCGGGGCGATCAGATCGAGCACCCGCGACGACATGTTGGAGGGCACTTCCAGACGGATGCGGTTCTGCGGATAAAGCGGCGTGAGGTTGTCGAAGAGAATCTTGTCCCGGGCCACGTCGGGGTGTTCGAAGTTCACCGCTTCGACCTTGATCAGCGCAAAGTAACGCTCCCCTTCCTTGGGTGGCCGCACCTGACCGGAAACGGTGTCTCCCGTGCGCAGGTCGAAGCGCCGGATCTGAGAGGGCGAAACGTAGATGTCATCCGGGCCGGGAAGGTAGTTGTACTCGGGAGCGCGCAGGAAGCCGAATCCGTCCGGCAGACACTCGAGCACTCCCTCCGAGAAAATCAGCCCCGACTTCTCCGTCTGGGCCTGCAGGATCGCGAAGATCAGATCCTGTTTGCGCATGCCGGTGGCGTTCTCCACTCCGTTTTCCTTCGCCAGCCGGGTGACTTCCTGCAGCTTCATCTCCTTGAGCATCCGGATGTCGAGCGTTTCGGCAGCCTGGGTCGGATCGGATCGTTTGGAGGGAGTGCGCGGCTCGTGAGCCCCCTCGTCGCCTGCAGGCGCGGGATCGGCGGCATCCGCATCAGAAGCCTGCTGATCGCTCGCCGGGTCGTCCGGCTCCACCGCGGCCTCCGGCGGCGCGGAATCCTCTGCCACCTCTTCTGCCGAGGCCACCTTCTCCGCTTTCTTTCGTGGCTTGCGGGCCGGCTTCTCCGGCTTTCCGGCAGGCACGTCATCGACTGCGGCGGTGCGATCTTCGTCTAATTCATTCTGGGTCATGTTCGAGCCTCGTCATCGATCCTGCGGGCCGCCTTGGAGCAGACCGCGGAACTGGGGGTTGGATTTCTTCACAAACGTTTCACGATCTCGCGACGAATCTCCTCGATTCCCCGCTTGGTGACCGCGGAGAAGGGGATCAGAGTCTCCGTCTGGACCGCCAGTTTCGCGGCGATGTCCGTCCTGCTCTTGATCAACTGGCTGTTGGAGAGTTTGTCGCTCTTAGTCATCACGATCCGCTCATCGATCCCGGAGGAAACCGTCCAGTCGTGCATCTCCAGGTCTTCTCCGCTCGGCGTCCTGCGCGCATCCACCAGGATGTAAATCAATTTCAACGTGTCGGCCTGGTCCAAGTATCCACGGACCAACGCTCCCCAGGAGCGGCGCATGTCCCGCGGAACTTTCGCGTAGCCGTATCCCGGCAGGTCGACGATGTGGAACCGGTCATTGATGAGATAGAACTGGATGGCCTGAGTCTTCCCAGGGGTCTGACTGACTCTCGCCACTGCCTTTCGTTTGAGGACGGCATTGATGAGGCTCGACTTCCCGACGTTGGAACGGCCGACCATGGCGAACTGCGGCCGTCCATCGCTGGGAAAGTCTTCCGGCTTGTACACCGCCCGGTAGAACTCGACTGATCGAATGTCCAAGTGATTTTGCGGCTTCAGGAGAACGAAGCGGAGGGGTTACGGAGAGTGGTTTTGAAAGGTGTTGGAAAGGGGAACTGCGGAGATTGTGCCGATATTCTGAGGGGTAAGTCAAAAGGGCGAGCAGAAAGCAGAGGCAAACGAGAAACCAGAAACCAGAAAAAAACAGCCGCAGTCAGGCGGAGTCTTCTGGTTTCTGGTTTCGATCAGTGTGTGATCGGCGGCTCTCCGGCGACGATCTTCTCCACTTGAGCCAGCTTCTCCTTGGAGGCCAGCGGCACGATGGTTCCATCCAGAGCGAGCAGAACCACCTCGTCCATCGACTCCACCAGGTGAAACTCCATCCGTTCACGCACGTCCGAGGGGATGTCGTCCAGGTCGCGCTCGTTCTCGGCCGGCAGGATGACTTTGGTGATGCCAGCTCGGGCGGCAGCCAGGATCTTGTCCTTCACCCCGCCCACCGGAAGCACCTTTCCACGAAGGGTGATCTCGCCGGTCATGGCGATGTCGCGGTGGATCGGAATGCGGGTGACCGCCGACAGGAGCGCCGTGGCCATGGTGATGCCGGCGGACGGACCGTCCTTGGGAATGGCTCCCTCCGGCACGTGGATGTGCAGATCGAGAGAGGCATGAAAATCAGGATCGAGGCCGAACAGCTCTGCGCGCGACCGCACGTACGAGAGCGCGGCGCGGGCCGACTCCTGCATGACGTCGCCCAGTTTTCCGGTGAGGGTCAGGTTGCCCTTCCCGCGGGAGAGGGCCACTTCCGTCGACAGGATCTCTCCTCCCACTTCGGTCCAGGCCAGGCCGGTGGCCAGGCCGATCTCCGACTTGTCGTGGATCTGCTGCGAGCGGTACTTCGGTTTGCCGAGGAACTCGCGCACTTTGAGACGATCGATGGTCACCGTGTAGTCGGACTTCTTGACCACTTCGCGGGCCACCTTGCGAAGCACGGAACCCACTTCGCGCTCCAGGCTGCGGACGCCTGCTTCGCGTGTGTACGAGTCGATCAACTCTTCCACGGCGCTGTCTTCGAACGTGATCTTCGCCTCTTCCAGCCCCTGCTCCCCACGCTGCTTGGGAACGAGGAACTGCCGGCCGATGGCCAGCTTCTCCAGATGGGTGTAGCCGGAGAGCTGGATGATCTCCATGCGGTCCTTCAGGGGCGCCGGAATGGTATGGGTCACATTCGCGGTGGCGATGAACATCACCTTCGACAGGTCGTACTCCACGTCGAGGTAGTGATCGGTAAAGGCGTTGTTCTGTTCCGGATCGAGCACCTCCAGCAACGCGGCGGAAGGATCGCCACGGAAGTCCATCGACATCTTGTCCACTTCGTCCAGAAGGAACACCGGATTGACCGTCCCTGCCTTCTTCATCCGCTGGATGATCTGTCCGGGGAAGGCGCCGATGTACGTCCGCCGGTGTCCTCGAATCTCCGCTTCGTCGCGCACGCCGCCCAGTGAAAGGCGGACGAACTTCCGGCCGGTGGCCCGGGCGATCGACTTCGCCAGCGAAGTCTTACCGACGCCGGGAGGTCCGACGAAGCACAGGATGGTTCCCTTGGGCTGCTTGATCAGCTGCCGCACCGCCAGGAACTCCAGGATGCGGTCCTTGATCTTGAACAGGCCGTAGTGGTCCTCATTGAGGATCTGCTCGGCCAGCTCGATGTCTTTGATCTCTTTCGACTGCTTCTTCCAGGGAACCGACACCAGCCACTCAATGTAATTGCGGGAGACCGTGGCCTCCGCGGAGACACCGGGCATCGCTTCCAGGCGCTTGAGCTCCTGGAGCGCTTTCTCCTTGGTTTCCTTCGGCATCCCCGCCTCTTCGATCTTCTGGCGGAGCTCCTCGATCTCGTCGGAGCGATCGTCCTTGCGGCCCAGCTCGTTGTGGATGGCCTTGATCTTCTCGTTGAGGTAGTACTCCTTCTGGGCGCGCTCCATCTGCTTTTTGACTTTGGAGTTGATGCGCTTGTCGATGTTGATCTTCTCGATCTCGATCTCCAGAAAGTCCTGCAGCCGCTGCAGCCGCTCGTAGGGAGAGATGGTCTCCAGAAGCTGCTGCTTCTCCGGCGTGGTGATCAGGATGTGCGACGCCAGCGTGTCGGCGAAGCGGTCCGCGTCGTCGAGCTTGAGGGTGGCCATCACCCCTTCGAAGGCCAGATGGTGCGACATCTTCGCGTACTGCTCGAAGATCTCCACCAGCTTCTGCATGTACTGGGACACTTCCGGTGTGAGGGCCACCGTGGTGTCGATTTCCCGCACCACCACATTGACGTACCCGTTGTTCTCTTCAACCGACAGAATCTCCGCGCGGCTGATGCCCTCCACC
>JBDSGC010000316.1:0-3263 GCA_039919215.1 Thermoanaerobaculia bacterium
AAGCGCTGCACCTCCGCAAGTATCTCGATGGCGCCCTGACGCTGGCCACCTCGATTCTTGAACGCTTCGGCGATCCCGCTGGCGGCTTCTTCGACACCGCGGTCGACGCTGAGAAACTGATTACGCGTCCGAAGGATCTCTTCGACAACGCCACTCCCGGGGCCAACTCCGTCACAGCCGACGTCCTGCTACGACTTGCGCTGCTGACCGGAAATGAGTCGTTGGTGGAAAGGGCCGGCAAAACCCTCGACTCGATCTGGCCGCTGGCCGAAAAATATCCATCTGGATTTGGCTTTCTTCTCAGTGTCGCGGAATGGCGCGCAGGCCAGCCGAAGGAGCTCGCCATCACTGGCGATGTGGCCGGCGACACATTCCGCAACCTGCAGCGAGTCATCGGCGAGACCTATCTGCCGCACCGCGTGCTGGCTGCCGGCTCGGAGTCTTCCGACCTGCCTCTTCTGCAGCATCGCGAGATGACGAAAGCGATGGCCTACCTCTGTACCGGTTACGCCTGTCAGGAGCCGGTGTCGGATCCGGAGAGGTTGCGCGCGCTTCTCAAGTCGCAATGAGGAGCCACTGCTTTTCGTAGCGCCGGCATCTCTGCCGGCCGTGTCGCGTTACGAATGCTTCACCGCAGCCGCCCTCACGGCGTCTTGGGAACCAGCACCCAGTCGGTTTTCGCCGCTTTGCTCTCGTTGCCGCTCTTGTCCACCGCCGTGACCTCGTAAAAATACGAGATGCCGGGATCGGGGATGGTGTCGCGATAGTTGGGAGCCGCGAGTACCTTCGGCGTCAGTAGAATCCGGGGAGCGGTGACACGCAACGGCTGTCCGCTGCCTTCGCTGCGGTACACCTTGTAACCGGCAAGATCGGGCGCGCTGACCGAGTCCCACAACAGTCGTACGGCCTTCGTCTCAATCAACGCTGCGGCTCCGGTCGGGGCCGGCGGTGGGGTCAGATCCTTGAACGCCGCCGTCACCACGGCAGAGGCATCGCTCTCGATGCGAACGGGAGTCGTCGCCGAAACAGCGGTGACTCGATACTGGAACGAACCATACGGCGGTGCGTCGGTGTAGGAGGTCCGGGAGATTGGAGCAGCATTGATCGGAGTGCCCAGTTCGTCCGTGGGCTGTCCCTCGGACCAGCGATAAACGTTGTAGCCGGCGATGAATGGTTTCTCGTTTCCAGTGATCGCTTTTTCGGGAGCGGCCCAGGTCAGCACCACCCCCTCGCCTCCCGGAACAGACACCACGCCGACGGGCGGAACGGACACGTCAATGGGAACGATGGTGGCGATGTTCGAGAGGTCGCTGATCGCGGTCTCGGCCTCAGTGACCACGACATAGGAGAGCCGGACCGGCCGGCCATCGGCGGAATGAAACTGCGGTGCATCCTCGAAAACGAGCCGGGCTCCCGAGCTGGCAGACGGCAAGTTGGCGCCTTCTATGCTGTCCAGCCGGGTTCGGAGCTTCAGGAATTGCATCGGGCTGAGCGGCGGGACTTTCGAGAAGGCGGAGATGGCGCGTGGCACGGTCGGATCGGTGTCGCCGGGCAGAAGACTGTTCGCGTCGCGACCCGGCTGGGTGACGGGCAACTCTTCGACATACCGATAGACGACCACCCGTCGGACGGCCGGCAGACTCTTGCCGGCGGTGGTCATCGACGGATAGCCCCAGGTGAGAATCAGTTTCGGACCACGCTGTGCTACAACGAGATCGCTCGTCGCCTTCGGGATGACGGGGACGGGCGGATGCGGATCACCGCGTTTCCCGCAACCCGCCAGGCTCACCGCGGCAGCCAGAACCAGAAGAACGTTCCGTGTCGCTTGCACGGCGGCGATTGTAGCGGTGAACGGCGTACGGCAGGCACGGAAGTTCGGCATCGATCTGCAAACATCCATCGTCAGCTCAGGGGGAGATCGTCATGTGCGGAATCATCGGGTATGTGGGTACGAGAGACGTCGTGCCGGTGCTCCTCGGCGGACTGAAGAAACTTGAATACCGCGGCTATGACAGCGCCGGCATCGCCGTCGTCAACGGCAAGGGTGTCGAAGTCGTTCGAGCGGAGGGGAAACTCTCAAACCTCGAGGCGAAGCTGCAGGACACGCCTCTGACCGGACACTTCGGGATGGGGCACACGCGCTGGGCCACCCACGGCAAGCCGAATGAGAACAACGCCCATCCCCACCGCGACTGCACCGGCAAGATCGTGGTCATCCACAACGGGATCATCGAGAATTTCCTGCCCCTGAAACATGAGCTGCAGAAGGCCGGGCATGTCTTCAAAACGGAGACGGACACCGAGGTGGTCGCTCATCTCATCGAAGAGAAGATGAAGAGCGGTACGAAGTTCATCGAGGCGGCGAAAAAGACTCTCAAGGAATTGGAGGGTCACTACGCGCTGGTGATGTTCAACGGCGACGAGCCGGGAACCATCATTGCCGCCAAGCAGGGACCGCCGCTCGTGGTCGGCCTCGGCGAAGGTGAGAACATCGTGGCCTCCGATGTGGCGCCGTTGCTGGCCTACACGCGCGACATCATCTATCTGGAGGACGGCGAGTACGTCATCGCCAACGACAAAGAAGTCCACGTCTTCAATTCGCAGGACCAGTCCACCGACCGGCCCCCGAAACGAATCCTGTGGGACGCGGTGGCGGCGGAGAAAGAGGGTTACCGCCACTACATGCTCAAGGAGATCCACGAGCAGCCGCGGGCCGTGCGCGACACCTTCACCGGCCGCATGTTCGAAGAGTCCGGCGAGATCTTTTTCGACGACCTGCAGTTCACCAAAGAAGAGTGGGCGAAGATCCGGAAGGTGCACATCATCGCCTGCGGAACCTCATGGCACTCCGCGCTGGTGGGGAAGTTTCTGCTCGAGGACGCCGCGCGCATTCCGATCGAAGTCGACTACGGCTCGGAGTATCGCTACCGAAATCCCATCGTCGACGACACCACGCTGGTCATCGGAGTGACGCAGTCGGGTGAGACCGCCGACACCATCGCCGGCATGCAGGAAGCAAAAGCAAAAGGGGCCCGACTGGTCAGCATCTGCAATGTGATCGCGGCCGCGGCGACCCGCATGTCCGACGGCGTGATCTACACCAACGCCGGCCCGGAGATCGGCGTAGCCTCGACGAAGGCCTTCACCACCCAGCTCACCGCGCTCTATCTGCTCTCACTCTACATCCGCCAGCTGCGGGGCGACGACCGCGATGACATTCGCTATGCCATGCACGAGCTCTCCACCATCCCGCACAAGATCGA
>JBDSGC010000317.1:0-5378 GCA_039919215.1 Thermoanaerobaculia bacterium
ACGCACGAGCCGCGCCGCGGAGAGTTGGTATCTGGCGGACGAATTGCTTCGGGGCCACGTTCATAGAACAATCGCGAAAGGTGACCAAGACCCATGTATGGCAATCTCGCACGGCGTAACGTGCTCACGATGATTCTGGCCGGTGGCATGGGCGAGCGGCTGTATCCGCTGACTCGCGACCGGGCCAAGCCGGCGGTGCCCTTCGCCGGGCGCTACCGGATCATCGACTTCGTCATCAACAACTTCATCAACTCCGGCTTCTTCAAGATCAAGATCCTCACGCAGTTCAAGTCGACCTCTCTGATCGAGCACATCACGCGAACCTGGAGGCTGGTCCCGGAGATCGGCCAGTACGTTGACGTGGTGCCGGCCCAGATGCGCAAGGGGCCCTTCTGGTTTCGCGGAACTGCCGACGCGGTCTACCAGAACCTCGAGTTGATCTTCGATGAGCGACCCGATTACGTCTGCGTGTTTGGTGGCGACCATATCTACAAGATGGACGTCAATCAGATGCTGCAGGAACACATCGCCACCGACGCCGACCTGACCATCGCCACCATCCCCGTGCCCCTGGCGGAGGCGAATCAGTTCGGCATCGTGGAGATCGACTCCGATTACCGGGTCACCGGCTTCGTGGAGAAGCCGAAGGAAGGGGCGAAGACCATTCCCGACCGCCCGGACATGGTGCTGGCTTCAATGGGCAACTACATCTTCAAGGCCAGCGCGATGATCGACGTACTGCAGCGGAACGCGCTGCACGATTCGGCGCACGACTTCGGCAGGGAGATCATCCCCGACATGTTTCCGCGCGTCCGGGTGCAGGCCTACGACTTCGGGAAGAACTACATCCCCGGCGAGGCGGAATACAACCGCGGCTACTGGCGCGATGTGGGGACGATCGACTCGTACTTTTCGGCCTGCCTCGATCTGGTGGCCGTCACGCCGCTGTTCAACCTTTACAACCATCAGTGGCCAATGGTGTCAGCCCCGATGCATCTGCCGCCGGCGAAGTTCGTTTTCGCCGATTCTGCCACTCAAAGAATCGGCGTGGCCACCGACTCGCTGGTCTCCGATGGATCGATCATCTCGGGAGGCAGCATCAACCGCTGCGTGCTGCATCCGCGGGTGCGCATCCATTCCTATGCGGAAGTCGATGAAGCGGTTCTGATGGATGGAGTGGAGATCGGCCGTCACGCGAAAATCCGGCGCACCATCATTGATAAGGGCGTGAAGATCCCGCCGGGAACCACCATCGGCTACGACCTCGAGGCAGACCGGGCGCGATTCACGGTCACCGACTCGGGGATCGTGGTGGTGCCCAAGGGCGCCGTGATCGAGGAGCGGGTCCCCGCTCCGGTATAAGCAATTCCAGATTCGCAATCCCATCAAAGAGAGAGAGAACCGATCACCATGAGCTCACCGAAACCCCGCGCGGACGGCCGTGCCGCGAATGAGATGCGCCCGGTCATCATCACCCCGAACTTCAGCAAGCATGCGGAAGGATCGGCCCTCATCGAGGTTGGAGACACCCGGGTCATCTGCACCGCCTCAGTCCAGGAGAAAGTCCCTCCGTTTCTGTACCGCAGTGGAAAAGGCTGGGTCACTGCGGAGTACGGGATGCTGCCGCGCGCCACCTCCGAACGAACCGATCGCGAGGCGGCCAGGGGCAAGCAGGGCGGACGGACCATGGAGATCCAGCGGCTGATCGGCCGCTCCCTTCGAGCCGCCGTCAACGCCGAGCTCCTGGGCGAACGCACCATCTGGATCGACTGCGATGTGATCCAGGCCGACGGCGGCACGCGCACCGCCTCCATCACCGGATCGTTCGTGGCTCTGGCGTTGGCCCTGGGAAGGCTCTACATCGACGGCAACCTCGTGACCTGGCCGATCACCTCGTTCGTCGCCGCGGTTTCCGTCGGTCTCCTCAGCGGTGTCCCTTCGCTCGACCTGAACTACGCGGAAGACTCGAAGGCGGGAGTGGACATGAACGTGGTGGCCACGGACAAGGGTCGCTTCGTGGAACTGCAGGGAACCGGCGAGGGGGCCACCTTCAGCGACGACGAAATGACCGCGATGATGGCGCTGGCCAAACAGGGAATCGCCTCCCTGATCGAGAAACAGCGCGAGATCCTCGGCCCCACCATGACCCGCGTCGACGGCCTGGCCCGAGACCGCCTGAACAAGAAGTTCCGGTAGGCCGGGCCGGGCCGGCACGGCCGGCGGCGTTGGTTGCCCAAGGCTCCGCCGTGATCGCGCTTAGTCCGCATTTCTCACGCCCTCTCTGCGAAACGAGTCAGAGTGCAAGCCGCGGAGCGGCGTCATCTACGTAGCCCAGGGCGTGAGCCCTGGGAGTGCCGGATTTAGGAGCTGAGCCGCGGAGCGGCGACATCTCGAATCGACCACGTCATTCCCAGACATATCGCTCGTTCGATCCTTTGTGCCGAAGTTGAGATGGGTGAAGAGGGCTGTAGATCGATGGCTCATCGGTCGACCTCGCGCCCGAGGCTCCTCGGGAGACTCGATTCGCCGAGGAATCTACACTTCGTGGAGACCCTCGAGATGTCGCCGCTCCGCGGCTCATTCCTCGTATGCCGATCGTCCCAGGGCTCACGCCCTGGGCTACGTAGATGACGCCGCTCCGCGGCTGCCATTCGCCCGTTCCGCAGAACGGTTTTCAAATCAGTGTCTGCGGGCCCTGCCTCGTTGCATATTTTCCACCCCCTCCATCGCGCATTTGTCCAGCGATTCCTGTCAGCTGTGAGAAATGCGGGCTAGGGAACCAGGGAGCGCGGGCAGGACGCCGACACGGCCGGAAGGATGCCGGCGCTACGAAAGGCGCTGCCGCCATCCTGTTGCCACCAGCGCGGTGATTGCGGTCAGCGCGGCCAGCAGCCCGAGGTAGAAGCTTGTAGGGACGTAGTGCACGCGGATGTCCCAATCGCCCGGGGGGACGGTGAATCCGAGGAACACTCCGTTTACAGGCTGTGGCTCGATGGACTTGCCGTTCCTTGTGACTCGCCACCCGCGCCACCAAGGCTGGCTGCTGACGATGAGGGAGTGGCGGGGAGCGTGGACGCGCATCCGGAAGTCGGTTCTGGTGGAGGGGAGGAGGGCGACCGAAGTCTCGGGCGCGGCGAGCGGGCGGGGGGCGAGCAGGTCCTGGCGCATACGGTCGCCATCGACGGGCAGGACCTTGACCACGGCGGTGTGGGCCCAGTCGGTGTGGCTGGCCAGTTTCGAGAGGTAGGGCCCGGCGCGGAATTCGAGCACGATGTTGCGCGCGGCGAAGAAGCGGGGAAGCACATCGCGATTCTCGAAAATCTCGCCGTCCTTCCCCTGATAGATGAGGCGATAGCGTGTGGTATCGGCCAGAGTCAGCCCCGGTCTGCCGACCAGGTAGCGGACATTGAGGTAGTCCAGCATCGTGGTCTCGGTGTTGTCCCACTTCGCGAAGTAATCGAAGTTCACCAGGCCGGTGACCAGTCGCATCAATCCGAGGTAGCGGCCGTTGGCCATCGGATCGTGGGCGCGGATGTCTTCCAGTCCATAGATGGCGTTGGTGTTCGGGAACAGTGCGGGACCGAGCCCGACGATGCGTACCGGAGTGGTGATTCCCCGGCCAGCCAGTTGCTGGAGCTTTGCAATCAGAGGAGTGATCGGATACATCGTCCCGGCCGGAAGCACGGGGTTCCATCCGGCACTGGCGGTCCATAGCTCGGCGATGATGCCGACGGTCAGCGCGGCGATTCCGATGGTCCGAGTCCTTGCGCTGACCAGCAGCGTGGTCAGAGCGAGGACCAGCACACTGGGCAGGATGGCCAGCACCGCGGTGTCGCGCAGCGGCGCACTCGGAAAGTTCGTTGTGGCCAGCAACGCCAGGAGCATCGCTGCGGCGACGGCGCAGCCAGCCAGGAAATCGCTTCGTCGCTCGTTCTGCGCGATGTCCAGCGCCGCGGCCGTCATCAGCGCCAGCAGAAAACAGAAGAGCAGCCGGAGGCGCGCGTTCGCCGCGAGGCGGAAGATCAGATGGAACAGCCAGCTCACCACCGGCGAGCCGAGCATCACGGCCACGACGATGACGGTGGCCAGCACGAAGAAAAGCTCGCGGTTGCGGACCTGACGGCGTCGGATGGTGCGGATCAAGAGGGCGAAGAAGGAAGCGATCCCCAGAATCCCGGCGAACCCGGTGATCGACTCCGCCGTCGCCGGTCCCCACGCTTTCTCGTAAGGAATGTGGCCATAGAAGGCGGGCTGGAAGAGGACGACCATAGAAGGGAAGTCGGAGTAGGGGACGGCGTTGGAGACATTCGGCCGGGCCTTGAGATCGTCGTAGCGCTTCGACTTCGTCACCGTCTCGGCGAAGGTGATGAGAAACGGTGCTGCGATGATCGCCGCCACGGCGATGGCCGCGGCCATGGTCAGCATGGAGCGGATGGAGTCGCGAAACAGTGCCGGCCGTTCGATCATGGCGATCCAGAGAACATAGATCGCGCAGAGAAAGGTCACATGCGAGACCGTCTCCGGATGGCCGCCGTACAGCATGGCCGCCCAGACCACCACCGCGAACACGAAGCGCGCATGGTTTCGGCGCTCCAGCAGAAGGTCGACCGCGAGCAAGGCGGCCGGCAGCCACACCGAGACGGTGACGATGGGGAAGTGAAGCCAGGTGTTGTTGAAGGTGCAGAAGGCGAATGAGATCGCCCCGATGATGCTGGGAATCACGCCGTACCGGCGACGGCAGAACAGATACATGAAGGTCAGCGCGATCAGCAACTTCATGGCCGCCTCCGCGGTGAAGGCGTAGCCCAGAGGCAGCGGAAGTGCCAGCAGCCGGAGCGGCGACATGGCCGAGCTCTGTCCGTTGGCCAGCAGCGGATAGCCGCCGCCGGAGAGGTCGTTCCACACCGGAAACTGGAACGATCGCCACGCCTCGCGGGCCTGGTGGGCCCACGGGATGATCTGCATGGTGAGGTCGTTCATCTCCTTGTTGGCCACGGCCTGCTTGTGGAGATAGCCATTCCACGGCGGCAGGATCTGCACGAAGTCCGAAGGGACATTCACGTACGCCTGAGTCATGGGGCGGAACAGGAAGATCAGGACCAGGGCGTAGAACAGCGCGGCGACGCGCCACGGCAGGACCACGCCTTTCCGGCGCGCCCACCAGACCGCAAGCGCATACAAGGCGGCCACATAGGCCCAGGTGCCATTCAACACGGGCGCGGATTCTAGCCCGCATTGGTCACGAGCCTCTCCATCGAGTGTCCTTCTCCCCGCCGCAGCGGGGAGAAGGTCCGCGAAGCGGGGATGAGGGGTCCTGCTCTTCATCGCGTGAGTTCCCCTCATCCGCCTTCGGCACCTTCTCCCCGTGTGCGGGGAGA
>JBDSGC010000318.1:0-7445 GCA_039919215.1 Thermoanaerobaculia bacterium
CGTCCTCCACATTCTTGCCCTGCAGTTTGAAGCCGCCCAGCGGGTTGACCGACTGCGGCGTCAGGCCGATGTGACCCATCACCGGGATTTCCGCATCGATGATCGCTTCGATCGTCCGGATGCGCCCCGGCTTGCCCCCTTCGACTTTCACCGCGTGCGCTCCGGCCTGGATGAAGCGGCCGGCGTTGCGCACCGACTCCTCGATCGACACGTGGTACGAGAGATAGGGCATGTCGCCGACCACCAGCGCATGCGATGTCCCGCGGAGCACGGCGCGGGTGTGATGGATCATGTCGTCGACGGTAACGCTCAGCGTATCGGGGTAGCCCAGCACCACCATGCCCAGGGAGTCGCCGACCAGGATGATGTCGCTGCCGGCGGCGTCGGCGACCTTGCCGCTGGGAAAGTCGTAGGCGGTGATCATCCCGATGCGCGACGACGACTTCATGGCGCGGATGGCGGGGACGGTCACTCGTTTCGGCTGGCTGGACATCGTTCTCCTCCTCGGATCGGGGACGAGATGTCCGGTCTTGAGTGCACCGGAAGGGGAGCGAGGCGAGCGCCGGGGCGCTGTCGATCCGACATCCGGCACTCAGACGTTCGATCCGTCCCGGTCCGTTGACTCAGGATCCAAGCGGTACGTAGTACTGCGTGCCCTTCTGTGCATTTCGAATCTGCTCGACGAGCGCCTCGAAATGTTCGGGCTTGTTGACGAAGTCGATCTCGTTCGTATTCACCACCAGCAATGGCGTCTCGTCATACCGGTAAAAGTAGTGCGAGTACGCTTCGCTGAGCTCCTGCAAGTATTGTGGCGAAATCGACTTCTCGTAAGCCCTGCCGCGCTTTTTGATGCGCTTGAGGAGTGTATCAAGGTTGGCCTGCAGGTAGATCACCAGGTCGGGACGGGGCACCGTCTCGTAGAGCAACTCGTACATCCGGTTGTAGATCATGAGCTCGGAGTCGTCGAGCGTCATGTAGGCGAAGATCTTGTCCTTGGGGAAGGTGTAGTCGGCCAGGACCAGCTCGGTGAAGAGGTCGCCCTGGGCGATGGAGCGCTGCTGGTCGTAGCGCGAGAGCAGGAAGAAGAGCTGGCAGCGGAAGGCCGCACCACGCTTGTCCTTGTAGAAGTCATCCAGAAACGGATTGTCGACATCCTCGAGGACTTTCGTGCCACGGAACTGTTTGGACAGCAGATTGACCAGTGAGGTTTTCCCGACACCGATCGGCCCTTCGATCGCAACGTGACGGAACGGCAGGGCGGACATGGATGGGGAAGGATAAACGATCGGAGGCCGGCACGGCCGGCGGCGTTGGTTCGCAAAGCGTCCGCCACGATTTTCGCCTCCCATCGAGTGTCCTTCTCCCCGCCGCAGCGATTGATGCGGAGAGGCGCGAGCCTGCCTCGAGTGTCCTTCTCCCCGCACACGGGGAGAAGGTCCGCGAAGCGGGGATGAGGGTCCTGCTCTTCGTTGTGTGAGCTCCCCTCATCCGCCTTCGGCACCTTCTCCCCGTTGCGCGGGGAGAAGGACTCTCGATGGGGGAGGGCGCGCGAGACGCGCTGTTTTGCTGACGGTTTCTTGGAAGGCGCGAAGACGCCGAAGGTTCTGCCACTTCGCAGCCGTGAGTTCGAGGCCATCAGTGCTGCGTTGCGCCCTAACGACCTCCCCGGCACCTCCGAACGTTTGTGATACAACCGCCCCGATGCTTTCCCTTGATGAATATCGTCTTTCCAACGGCCTTCGCGTCGTTCTCAACGAAGACCACTCCGCCCCTCTCGTCGCCGTCAACCTCTGGTATCACGTCGGTTCGAAGAACGAGCGGCCGGGCCGTACCGGGTTCGCTCATCTGTTCGAGCACATGCTGTTTTCCGGCTCGCAGAACGTCGGCAACAACGAGCATTTCCGCTACGTGCAGTCGGTCGGCGGCGTGCTGAATGGCACGACGTTCTTTGATCGCACCAATTACTTCGAGACGCTGCCCTCCAACTACCTCGCCCTCGGGCTGTGGCTGGAGTCCGATCGCATGGGCTTCTTCGTTCCCGCACTGACGCAGGAGAAACTCGACATCCAGCGCGAGGTGGTCAAGGAAGAGCGCCGGCAGCGATACGACAACGTCCCCTACGGTACCGCCTTCGAGCGTCTCCTGCACCTCGGGTTCGACGCCGATTACTCCTACCACTGGCCCACCATCGGCTCGATGGAAGACCTCGGCGCCGCATCTCTCGATGACATCCGCGAGTTCTTCACCACCTGGTACCGCCCCGACAATGCCGTGCTCACCGTGGTCGGCGACTTTGTGCCGTCCGAAGCCCGCGTCCTGATCGAGCAGTACTTCGCCGGCATCCCGGCCGGTGGCCCCTTCCCCCCGTTCGACCTGATCCGCAAGCCACTGGGGGGCGAACGCCGCGAAGTCTTTCCCTCGCCGGTCCAACTCCCTCGCGTCTACCGCCTCTACCATCTGCCGAAGATGGGGCATCCCGACTGGATCGCCGCCGATCTGCTTTCCTCGGTTCTCTCCGGCGACAAGTCCAGCCGCCTGGACCGATCCCTGGTCATGGAACAGGAGATCGCCACCGACGTGGCGGCCTACGTGCTGCCGACCGAAGCGACCGGCATGCTGATGCTGCAGGCCACCGCACGCGAAGAGATCGCCATCGAGCAGGTGGAGGCGGCCGTCGACGCGGAGATCGCCCGCATTGCCAGCGATGGCGTCAGCGAAGAGGAGATGGTGCGCGCGAAGACCCGGGCCGAAGTGGAGTACGCACACCAGATCGAAAACTACGATTCCCGCGCCGACCTGATCGCCATGATGGCAACGTACTTCGGCGATCCGAAGCTGGTGCACTCCTGGCTCGACCCGTACCAGAAGACGACCGCCGCAGACGTGGCCCGTGTCGCGGCGCAGTACCTCGTCCCCGAAAATCGCGTGACCACGATCTTCATGCCGGCCGGCGAGGCATCATGACCGTGACCGTCGATCGCACCGTCGCCCCTCTTCCCGGCTCGCCGCGGCCCTATCGCTTTCCTGAAGTGACACGGGCGACGTTGAGCAATGGGTTGCGCCTGCTGGTGGCCGAGACCCATAACGCCCCGCTGGCGTCCGTGCGCACGCTGCTGCGATCGGGAGCCGATCACGATGAGCCGCAACTCGCCGGCCTGGCCTCGGTGACCGCAGACCTGCTGGATGAAGGCGCGGGAGATCGTGACGCCATCCGCTTTTCCGAGGATGTCGGCACGCTCGGCGCTTCCATCGGAGCCGGAGCAGACTGGGACGCCTCGTACATCTCGCTCGATGTTCTGAGCCGCAACTTCCGGCCGGCCTTCGAACTCTTTCACGACGTCAACGGCCGTCCGCTGCTGCCGGCCGCGTCGCTGGAACGCATCCGCGGAGAGCGCCTGGCAGAGCTCATCCAGCAGCGTGACGAGCCGGCTTCCATCGCCGCCAAACGTTTCTCCCATCTGATTTACGGCCGCGGCGCGTACGGGAATACGATCGTCGGCAATCCGGAATCGGTCGCGAAGATCAGCGTCGACGACGTTCGCAACTACTACCAGACCCATTACGCGCCCAACAATGGCTCCATCGTGATCTCCGGAGACATCGATACGAAAAAAGCGCTGGACCACGCCGAGCGGCTGTTCGGGTCGTGGAAGCGCAGCGAGGTTCCGGAGCGTCCCCAGGTCACGCCGCAGCAGTTCGAATCCAACCGCATCTATCTGATCGACCGGCCCACCGCGGTGCAGTCGGAGATCCGCATCGGACACATCGGCGTGCCCCGCAGCTGCGAGGACTATTTCGCGCTGTCGGTCATGAATGCGCTGCTCGGAGGGCTCTTCAATTCGCGCATCAATCTCAACCTGCGCGAGGTCCACGGCTACACCTACGGCGCGCGCTCGATGTTTGCGTTCCGCCGGCAGTCCGGCCCCTTTGTGGTCAGCGCACCGGTGCGCAACGAGGTCACGCGGGAATCCGTCAGCGAGGTCCTCGGGGAGTTGCGCCGCATCCGCACCGGCGACGTGGAAACCCGCGAGCTCGACGACACCAAGAACTACCTGATGGGCGTGTTCCCGGCGACCGTGCAGAGCGCCAGCGACATTGCCGGCCGGCTGCTGGACATGGAGCTGTACGACCTTCCGCACGACTACTTCGACCGCTACCGCGAAAACATCGGTGCCATCGGGAAAGAGGACGTCGAGCGCGTGGCGAAGAAGTACATCGACCCCGATCGCGCCATCATCGTCGTGGTCGGCAGCGCCGCCCAGATCCGCGAGCCCCTGGGCACCCTCGGATTCCCCATCCACGACATGGGCGTCGACGGCGAAGTGGCCTAGCCGTCACGGCCGGCGGCGCTGGTTGCCCAAGGCTCCGCCAAGATCGGGCTCCAAGACGTTCTGTCGCGCAGGCTCCTAAGGCCGGCACGGCGGGTCCCTCCGCCGCTCAGTCGCGAGTTCTGAGACGAATGGTGGGCGCGCGCAGGCGCGCCTGACAGTCCAGCCCCGGGCTCGGCCCGGGCTCGGCCCGGGGAACACGTGGAACAGAAAACGGCGGCCGCGAAGGCGGTCGCTACAGGTCGTGGCATGGGCGTGTAGCGGCCGCCTTCGCGGCCGCACATACAACGCTATCGGCTTTCCCCCGGCACAGCCGGGGGCTGGATTGTCATGCGCGCCTTCGCGCGCGGTGTCTCCGCCCAAGACGAAGACAAGGCGCAAGGAGCCTGCGCGGCAGAACTTCTTGGAGCGTGATCTTGGCGGAGCCTTGGGCAACCAACGCCCGGCCGTGCCGGCTTGGAGCGGGATCTTGGCGGAGCCTTGGGCAACCAGCGCCGCCGGCCGTGCCGGCCTACCGCGAGATCCAGCCGCCGCCCAGGCAGAGATCGCCGTCGTAGAAAACGACCGCCTGTCCCGGAGCGACCGCGCGCAATTTCTGCGCGAACTCCACGTGCGCACGCCCTCCCGGAAGAGGAGTGACCGTGGCGTCGACATCCGGGGCGCGCGAGCGCACTCGAGCTTGAACGTTGACCGGGCCCGATGGCGGAACACCGATCCAATGCACTTTTTCCGCGATGAGCTCGTCGCGCTGGAGCGCCGATTCAGGCCCGATCACCACACGGCGGGCCGCCGGGATGATGTCCACCACATAGGTTCGATCGGCCGTACCGCCGATCTGCAGACCCCGGCGCTGGCCGATGGTGAAGTGGTAGTAACCCTCATGCCTGCCGACGACGTTGCCCTCCAGGTCGACGATCTCGCCGGCGGCATCATGCTCAGCGACTGATCTGGCCATCGTCGCCAACTCGGCGTCATCGCCCTCTTCCGAAAGCACAAGCGCCGCGGCTTCGCGCTCTACGATTTTCGCGTAGCTGGCAGTCTGGGGGACGAAGCAGATCTCGTAGGATTCCTTCTTCTGGGCCACAGAGAGTCCCGCGTTCTCCGCGATGACCCGCACCTCCGGCTTGGTCAGTTCCCCCAACGGAAAGAGCGCCTCGGCCAGCTGCCACTGAGAAAGCTCGAACAGAAAGTACGACTGATCCTTCGCCAGGTCGCGCGCCTTCCGCAGCTCGAACAGCCCGGTCGGACCCACCGTGATGCGGGCGTAGTGACCGGTGGCGATTTTCTCTGCGCCGATGGCCTGCGCCTTGTGATGGAACAGGTCGAACTTCACGTGTGTGTTGCAGAGCACGCAAGGGCTGGGCGTCATCCCGTTCAGGTACGACGCCACAAAGGGCGCGATGACCTTCTGGTGAAAGTTTTCCTCGAGGTTGAGGGTGAAGTGCGGGATCTCCAGCTTCCAGGCCACACGGCGGGCGTCCGCGAGGTCGTCCAGCGTGCAGCATCCGCCGTACTGAGGGGCCCCGTCCGCGAGGTTGTCGTACATCTGCATCGACAACCCCACCACCTCATGTCCCTGAGACTTGAGGAGGTAGGCAGCCGCCGACGAGTCGACTCCTCCAGACATGGCCACGGCGATCTTCACGATCCGATCCTAACAGCCAGCGCAGACGGGGCATTGCTTGTGCACGCCTTTTCCGCGATGGCCGAGTCGGAAGAGGGCGGGACAGAGGCGGCGGGCGCTCGCGTGCTGGTGGTGGACGATGATCCCAGCATCCGAAAACTGATCATCGCCGCTCTGAAACGAGACGGCTATGTCTTCGCCGAGGCGAACAACGGCCGGGACGCGCTGCAGTTGATGCGCTCCATGCATCCCTCGGTCGTCGTGCTCGATCTGATGATGCCCATCGTGTCCGGTTGGCAGGTGCTCCAGGAGCGCCAGCAGGACGCTGAATTGCTGCAGATTCCGATCATCCTGATCAGCGCGAATCGCGCACCTGAGGTCGCTGGGGCCATCGATAAAGGAATCTGCGCGTTCCTGCCGAAGCCCTTCGACATCGCGGTACTCAGCGCGCTGGTTCGCAGCTGTCTGCGGCCGGAAGGCGACCGGGGGACAGCGCTCACTCCGCCGGCGTGATCTGCTGTGCGTCGACCACGGCGATGGCAGCCATGTTCACGATGTCGTTGACGTCCACGCCGCGCTGCAGGACGTGAACCGGCTTGGCCATTCCCTGGAGGATCGGACCAATGGCCTCCGCTCCGCCCAGTCTCCACAGCAACTTGTAGGCGGCGTTTGCGGAGTCGAGATTCGGAAAAATCAACACATTGGCGTCGCCTTTGATGGCGCTCCATGGATAGTCGGCATTCGCGATTTCCGGAACCACCGCCGTATCGGCCTGCATCTCTCCCTCGACCACCAGGTCAGGACGGCGTTCTTTCAGAATGCGAACGGCCTCCCGCACCTTTTCGGAGGCCGGATCGGTGGTCGAACCGAAGTTCGAGAAGGAGATCATGGCGATGCGTGGTTCAAGACTGAAGCGCCGCGCCGTCTCCGCCGTGAGCTCTGCGATGTTCGCAAGATCCTCGGCCGTTGGATCGATGTTGACCGTGGTGTCGGCCAGAACCAGCATGCGGTTCTTGAACATCAGGAGGTAGGCACCTGACACTTTCCTGACGCCCGGCTTCATCTTCACGATCTGCAGTGCCGGGCGGATCGTGGCGGGGTAATAGGCATGCAGTCCGGAGATGACGCCGTCCGCATCCCCTGCGTCGATCATCATCATGGCGAAGTAGTTGCGGCTCTTGACGATGCGATGAGCATCCGCCAGCGTGATTCCGTGACGGGCCCGCAGCTCATGAAACTTCCGGCCGTACTGCTCCCGCTGGGGGCAGGACTCCACATCGATGATGGTGACCTTCGTTTCATCGACGTTGTACTTCTTGAGTAGCGGGGCGACGACATCGCGACGAACCAGGAGGATCGGTTTGGCCAGCCCCTCGTCGATGAGGATCTTGGCCGCGCGGATGATCTTTTCCTGATCGCCTTCCGGAAACACGATCCTCTTCGGATCGCGTTTCGCGCTGTCGTAAACGGCGTGCATCATTCCGCGAGAGCGG
>JBDSGC010000319.1:0-8352 GCA_039919215.1 Thermoanaerobaculia bacterium
TTCTGGTTTCTGGTTTCTGGTTTCTGATTCTGCTCCCCCCGCGCATTTGCCACCGATCGTTTACGTCACCGAGCGGCGAACTTGGTAGCATCGCCCGTTTTGATTCCACATCGTTTCTGGAGGATGCGCATGCGTCGTTTCACCGCCCTCGCTGCCGGATCGCTGATCGCGTTGTCCCTGGGCTGTTCCACTTCGAACAATGCCGGTGCGCTGAGCTCGTCCCCCGCTCCGCTGGGGGCGGCCATGGCCCCCAGGGCGCTTTTCGGCGCCCACGGGTTCGATGTCACCGGCATGGACACCACCGTCAAGGCGTGCGACGACTTCTACCGTTTTGCCGTCGGCAAGTGGCGGGACACCCATCCGCTGCCGGCGGAGTATTCGCGCTTCGGCCGTTTTGAAGAGTTGGCCGAACGGAATCGCCAGTCGCTGCGCGCCATTCTGGAACAGGATGCGGCGATGACGGACGCTGCGCCGGGAAGCGCAGAGCAGAAGCTGGGCGACTATTACAACTCGTGCATGAACGAGTCGCTGATCGAAAGCGCCGGGCTGTCTCCCATCCAGCCCATGCTGGCATCGATCGACGCCGTGACCGACCGCACCTCGCTGGTGCGCACGCTCACCGCACTGCAGGCTCGCGGCTATTCACCGGCATTCCGCCTGGGCGGTCAGAACGACTTCAAGAACAGCAAGATGATCATCGCCAGCCTGGGAACGGGATCGATCGGTCTGCCCGATCGGGACTACTACCTCCGCGACGATGCGCGCTTCTCCACCATCCGCACCCAGTACGTCGACCACGTGACGAAGATGCTGGCACTGGCGGGGGAGGGTCCTGCCGATGCCGCCGCCGATGCCCAGCGGGTCATCGCTCTGGAGACGAAGCTGGCCACGGCCATGCTCCCTCGTGTGGAGCAGCGGAATCCCGACAACGTCTACCACATCACCCCGGTGAGCGAACTCAGCTCCATGGCCCCGGCCATCGACTGGAACGCCTGGCTGGCCACCCTGAACGTCAGCCAGCAGAGCGTGAACGTCACGCAGCCGGCGTACCTGAGGGTCGTCAACGGGCTGCTCAACGACACACCACTGCAGGACTGGAAGGCATACCTGCGATGGGAAGTGCTGAAGTCTGCGGCCCCCACTCTGACGCGGGCGCTGAGTGAGGAAGAGTTCAACTTCAACGGCAAGATTCTTTCCGGTCAGCAGCAGCAGCCGGAGCGCTGGAAACGTTGCGTCCGCGCCGTCGACGGGAACCTCGGTCAGATTCTGGGCCAGGAGTACGTCAAGCGCACCTTCACTCCGGAAGCGAAAGCAAAGATGAACGCGTTGATCGACAATCTGGTCTCCGCGCTGCGGGAAGACATCCCCACGCTGAGCTGGATGGGTCCGCAGACGAAGCAGGCCGCCATGGCCAAGCTCGACGCCTTCGCCCGGCGCATCGGCTATCCCGACAAGTGGATCGATTACACGGCGCTCTCGGTCGATCGCAACACGTTCGCCGCCAACGCCATGGCCGCCCGGCAGTTTTCCTATCGCCGCAACCTCAATCGCATCGGAAAGCCGGACGATCCCGCCGAGTGGGGCGGCTTCACGCCACCCACCGTGAACGCCAGCTACAGTCCGTCGCAGAACAACATCACCTTTCCCGCCGGCATCCTCCAGCCGCCGTTCTACGATCCCAACGCGGATGACGCCTACAACTACGGTGGAATCGGCACGGTGATCGGACACGAGATGACCCACGGCTTCGACGACCAGGGGGCGAGGTTCGACGCGCAGGGCAACCTGCGCAACTGGTTCACCGAGGCCGATCTGGCCAATTTCCAGAAGAAGACCGACTGCATCGGAACGGAGTACAGCGAGTTCAATGTGGCTCCGGGAATCAACATCAAGGGAAAGTTGGTGACCGGCGAAGCGACCGCCGACCTTGGCGGCGCAACGCTGGCGCTGCGCGCCTACCAGAAATCGCTGGCGGGCAGACGCCGCGAGACCCTCGATGGCTTCACTTCGGAGCAGCGTTTCTTCCTCGGATTCGCCCAGGTGTGGGGCGAGAACATGGCGGCGGAGGAAGCAACCCGTCGCGCTCTGACCGATCCACACGCGCAGGGACCGTTCCGCGTCAACGGCACGGTTGCCAATATGCCTTCATTCCAGAAGGCGTTCGGTTGTAATGAAAACGCGCCGATGGTTCGTGAAGCGGCGAAGCGTTGCGCCATCTGGTAATCAAACTCATCTGGCAGGATGATTCCAAAGGCCGCCCTCGGGCGGCCTTTTTTACGCCTGCATCCCGTTCGGCCGGCAATGATTCCGGCAGAGCCACGGACCCGACGTTCATCACGCCGTCAACGACGCTTTGCGCCGTTTTCCGACCTCAGAGGCTGTGAAGAAATCCTCCACGATCGTCATCCTGAGCGGCGTGGGTGGCGGGCGGGAAGCGAAGGATCTGCAATCACGAGGGCCTTGCTGGGACAGTTTCGTGATCGCAGATCCTTCGCCGTCTGCGCGGCTCAGGATGACGCGAGTTGTTGCTTATGCCACCGGGGCAACGCGCGTGTCACCAACTCGCAACGACGGTCTTCGCGCTATCGTTTCGCCGCTTCGCTGCCGCCGGCGCGGAACTCGACGGGATCGAGCTGCAGGTCCTCGCGCCGGGCGCGATCGCCCATTTCGCCGCGGTACACCTCGACTGCGCTGGTCCGGGTGAGATGGGAGTACACCGTGCCGGCAGGCTCCACGATCATGTTCGGCCCGTGATCGCAGAGATCGAGGCAGGAGACGGCGCAGATCCGCACCGTCGGTTTGCGTCCCAGCTTCTTGTTCAGGTCCTTCAGCTCGGAGCGGATGTTCTCGCCGCATTCCTTGCCGCGATCGGAATCATTGCAACGGGAGCCGATGCAGACCAGGAAGAGTTTGTCGAAGGGATAGTGCACCCGCGCATTGTATGGGCAGCATCCCCAGTCGCCAATGTCCATTGACGGCCGGAAAGCGCTTCGGGGGCGCAGACCGGAGTGTCTGTGCCACACCATCATGGAGAGGAGTTACGACGGCGCCACGAACTTGCGACCGGCGTCCAGCACCTTCTTGAGATCCTTGGGGCTGCAGGCCTCGGCGTAGATACGGGCCACCGGTTCCGTCCCCGATAGCCGGAACAGCAGCCAGGTCTGGTCGTCGAAAATGAGTTTCACGCCGTCCGTGGTGTTGACGTTGCGCACGGCGCGTCCTTCCACCGACGTCGGCGGGTTCGCCAGCTTGTCCGCCAGCGACTCCTTGAGCTGTGGCGTGAGTTTCATGTCCACGCGTTTCGAGTAGTAGTAGCCGAATTCTTTGTAGAGTTCATCGACGAGCTGATTCAGCTTCTTGCCGGTGCGGGCCACCATCTCCGCCACCAGCAGGCAGGCCAGGATCCCGTCTTTCTCCGGCAGGTGGCGGTGCATCGACATGCCGGCGCTCTCTTCGCCGCCGAGCGCGATCTTATCCGCCAGGATCAGTTCTCCGATGTACTTGAATCCGACCGGCGTCTCGTACAGCGGTACATCGAGCTTCCTGGCGATGGAGTCGATGAGGTGTGTGGTGGCCACCGAGCGGGCCAGACCGCCGGGGATGTTGCGATGACGTTTCAGGTAGACCGCCAGCAGGGCGATGATGACGTTGGGGGAGACGAAGCGATTGCGATCGTCGATGATGCCGAAGCGGTCGGCGTCGCCGTCTGTGGACAGTCCGAGGTCAAACTTGTTGTCGGTGACCAGCTTGCGGAGGTCGCCAAGGTTCTTTTCGCTGCATTCGGGGGAGAAGCCGCCGAAGTAGGGGTCGCGGTAGTTGTGGATGATCTTGACTTCCACGCCGGCCTCGAGCAGGAAGTAGTCGAGGTAATCGCGCGAGGTACCGTACAGGGAGTCGACGGCGATGCGCAGGCCGCTCTTGCGGATGACGTCGACGTCAATCTTGTTGCGCAGCTCGGCCAGGTAGCGGTCTTTGGGATCGATGGTCTCGATCAGCTCGGCCTTCTCGTACACATCGAGCCGTTCGTTGGTCGATTGCAGCGAATGGATCTCTCGCTCGATGCCTTGCGTGATCTCCGGCAGCGCCGGCGCGCCGTTGGCGGTGGAGAACTTCAGCCCGTTGTATTCAGGAGGGTTGTGGGAGGCGGTGAAATTGATGGCCCCCATGGCCTTCCGCCGGATGGTCTCGAACGAGGCGCAGGGAGTGGGCACGTCACGGGTGCACAGAAATGCCTGGATATCGTTGAAGGCGAGGATGCGCGCGGCCTCGGAGGCGAATTTCTCCGAAAGGAATCGGGTGTCGTACGCCACGATCACGCCGCTACCTTTCGCGTTTGCCTTCTTCAGGTAATTGGCAATGCCCTGGCTGGCTACCCGGACGTTCGCAAACGTGAAGTCTTCGCCGATGATGCCGCGCCAGCCAGAGGTCCCGAACTTGATCATTGATTCTCTCCCCCCGCTGCGGGGACGCAACGGTAGCATGGGTGCCACAGAGCCCTAGCGAGTAAAATGCCACGCGTTCCAGCGTTCCCGCGAACGCTGGTTTCGGTCGATTCCGGAGGTCCATTGCCCAGCCCTCACTGCACAGACTCGTTGGACCATCGCGGAAGGAGTGCGGGCAATGCGGACTGAGGCAAACGATCTCGTCCGCGCCCTTGCCGCCAGCGAGGACCGCCTGTTTCAGCTCCTGGAGCAGGTGCCGGTGGGCGTCATCGCTCTGGCGGTTGACGGCACGGCGTCGTACGCAAATCGTGCGGCGCGCGAGATCCTTGGACGGGACCTCGATGCCTCCACTCCATTGCAGGAGATGCCCCAGAAGCTGAATATCTTTGTGGCCGGCACATCGCAGTTCTATCCCTACGAGAAGCTGGCCATCGTCCGGGCCCTCCAGGGCGAAAGCGCCCGGGTCACCGACGTGGAAATCCGCCGTCCCGGGCGCACCAGCCGACTGGATGTCTCCTCCGCACCCCTGTACGGGTCGGATGGCAAAATCCTTCTGGCGTTCGCCACGCTGAACGACATCACCGAAAGTGTGCGGGTGGCCGAAGAGCTCCGCGAGAGTCAGCGGGCCTACCGCGATCTGTTTGAGAACGCCCCGATCGGGATCTACCGGACCACCCCCGCCGGTCGCGTGCTGCTGGCCAATCCGACGCTGCTGCAGATGCTCGGGTACGAGTCGATCGGTGAGTTGCAGACCGTGGATCTCAGCGGGGCGGAGGTGCACGCCGACTACGACCGCGATGAATTCAAGGACCGGCTGGAGCGATCCGGCGAGATCCGCGACCTGCACTCGTCCTGGAGACGGCGCGATGGCAGGATCATCCATGTTCGCGAGAACGCCAAGGCCATGCGCGACGAAGCGGGAACCACTCTTTCCTACGAAGGGACGGTGGAGGACGTCACCGCGCGCGTGGAAACGGAGAAAGAGCTTCGTTCCAGCCGCGAGGAGTATCGCCACCTGGTGGAGAGCGCCACCGACATCATGTATTCCTGTGATCCTTACGGGAGTCTCACCTACATCAATCCCACGGTTCGCAAGGTCCTCGGCTACAGCGAGGAGGAACTGCTGGGCAAACATTTCCTCAACTCCATCGATCCTGGCTATCACGACGCTGCCATGGCCTTCTATCGGGCCCAGTTCGACTCGCGGGCCCCGAATACCTATTACGAGATTCCGGTCATCGCCAAGAACGGTGAGCGCGTCTGGCTGGGCCAGAATGTCCAGACGCTGGTCGAGGACCAATGGGTCATCGGATTCCAGGCCGTGGCCCGCGACATCTCCGGGCGCAAGAAGATGGAGGAGGAGCTGGCACAGGCGCGCGACGCAGCGGTGGAGTCGGCGCGCGTGAAGTCGGAGTTTCTGGCCAATGTCAGCCACGAGATCCGCACGCCGATGAATGGCGTCATCGGGATGGCCGACCTGCTGGTCTCCAGCGCCATGACCGCGGAGCAGCGCGACTACGCGCAGACCATCCGTCACAGTGCCGAGTCGCTGCTGGGGATCGTCGACGACATCCTGGACCTCTCCAAGATCGAGGCCGGGAAACTGGTCATCCACGAGATGGAGTTCGATCTGGACGATCTGGTCGATCAGATCACCGACGTGTTTGCCGAACGCGCCGTGGCCAAGGGGTTGCGCTTCCGCGGCATCATCTATCCCGACGTTCATCGGCAGGTTCGCGGCGACGCGCCGCGCATCCGCCAGGTGCTGGTCAACCTGATCGGCAACGCCATCAAGTTCACCGCCGCCGGCGACGTGACGCTTTCTGTGATGCAGGATGCCGACTCACCCGACGCCGTCACCCTGTGGTTCCTGGTCAACGACACCGGCATCGGCATCAGCCCCGACGATCAGGAACGGCTCTTCACGCCGTTCGTCCAAGTGGACGGAACGACCACCCGCAGGTTCGGCGGCACCGGCCTCGGTCTGGCCATCTCCAAGCAGCTGGCCCTGCTGCTCGGCGGGCGCATCGGCGTGGCCAGCGTTGCCGGCGAGGGCTCCACGTTCTGGTTTACCGCCCCGGTGGCCAAGGATCACCGTCAGGCCGCCCCGCCCAAGCGCGCCGCGCTGGTCGGGCTCCGGGCTCTCCTGGTGGACGGGGATGAGATGAACCGCCTGATGGTGCGCCGCCACCTGACTTCCTGCGGCATGGAGGTGTCGGAAGCGTCTGGTGAAGACGAGGCGCTGGAAGCGCTGCGCACCGCCGCCCTGAGCCAGCCCTTCGACCTGGCGGTGGTGGAGATGCAGCTTCCCCGCAGCGACGGGCTGGCACTGACCCGGGCCATCCGCGCCGAGGACTACGACGTCATCGCCCGGACCCCGGTGGTGTTGCTCACGGTGATCGGACGCCGCAAGAGCGACTCCGACTCCTTCCGCGCTTCCGGTGTCAGCACGTTCGTGATGAAACCGGTGCGCCAGTCGCAGCTGGCCACTGCCATCGCCAGCGTGATCGATCAGAAACCGCTCGTTGCGAAATCAGCAGAGGTGATGGAGAGGAATGCCGCGTCGGTCGCGGCCAGCCGCCGCCCGCGCATTCTGGTCGTCGAGGACAACGTGGTGAATCAGAAGGTGGCCCTGGGGCAACTTCGGCATCTCGGCTACGACGCCGACGTGGTCGGCAGCGGCACCGAGGCCATCCGCGTGGCGCGGGACGGCAGCTACGACCTCATTCTGCTCGACTGCCAGATGCCCGACATCGACGGGTACGACGTCGCGCAAGCCATCCGCGGAATTGAAAGCGGCGAGCGTCGTATGCCCATTGTGGCCATGACTGCCCACGCCATGGAAGGGGAGCGGGAACGCTGCATCGCGGCGGGGATGGACGACTATCTGGCCAAGCCGGTGAGTACCTCGCGGCTGGCGGAGACCATGAGCCGATGGGTCAAGCCACCGAATCTGATGGATGAGACTCTCGATGAGATCAAGCTCGCCGGGCTGCAGCAGATCGCCAGCAGCAACCCGCAGTTCATGACGAACATCACCTCGCTGTTCCGTGAAGACGGGCTGGTGCGCATGCACGACCTGCAGGACGCGCTCGACTCCGGAAACGTGGAAGAGCTCGGAAGGGCCGCCCACGCTCTCAAGAGCAGCTCCGGCAACGTGGGAGCAAAGCGCATCTATTCGATCTGTGCCACCATCGAGGAGAATGCGCTGCGCGGCTCCCTGGAGGGCGCCGCCGAGTTGATCGGACAGCTCGCCGCCGAGCTCGACGTGGCCGTCGCGGCACTTCATCGATCCGCTGCCGGTGGAAAAACGTAGAATTAGAAGCGTTCGCTATGCTGGTCCGCTCGTAATCCCAAACCCGACCCATGGAAACTCTCGGAACCTATCGATTGATCAGCCGCCTCGGCGCAGGCGGCATGGGAGAGGTCTGGAGAGCCGAGGACACGCGGCTTCTGCGTCCCGTGGCCATCAAGATCCTCAACGACAAGATCTCCGGCGACCCCGAGTGGACGGCCCGCTTCCTGCGCGAGGCCCGGACCATCGCCCAGATGAACCACCCCAACATCGCCACCATCTATGCCATCGAGCAGGATGGAGACAGGCTCTTCATCGCCATGGAACTGATCGATGGCGATCCGCTCACCGTGATGTTTGCAAAGGGTCCGGTGGAGCCGCGCGAAGCGGTCCGGATCTTCCGGCAGGTTGCCGAAGCGCTCGGCGAGGCGCATGAGAAAGGCGTCGTTCACCGCGATGTGAAGCCAGACAACATCATCATGGCCAAACGCCTGGTCAAGGTGCTCGACTTCGGCATCGCCAAGCAGATGGCCGGGAACTCCAAAGAATCCGCCCTCACCCAGGGCGGCATGATCATCGGCACTCCGTTCTACATGTCTCCGGAGCAAGCCCTGG
>JBDSGC010000320.1:0-5658 GCA_039919215.1 Thermoanaerobaculia bacterium
TGATGACGGCGACGCCCATTCCGCGCTCGCTGGCCCTGGCCATCTATGGCGATCTGGAGCTCTCGGTCATCGACGAGCTGCCTCCGGGACGGAAGCCCATCAGGACCGAGGTTCGAACGTCCGCACAACTCGATCGCGTCTATCGATTCGTGGACGATGAGATTGCCAAAGGGGCCCAGGCCTATTTCGTTTATCCGTTGATCGAGGAGTCGGAGAAGGTCAACCTCAAGCCGCTCAAGCAGGGATTCATCGCCATGCAGCAGCGCTTTCCCGGCCGGCAGGTAGCCATGCTGCATGGGCGGATGAGCGCGGCGGAGAAAGAGGAGACCATGGGACGCTTCAAACGTGGAGAGGTGGACATCCTGGTCAGCACCACCGTCATCGAGGTGGGCATCGATGTGGCCAACGCCTCCATCATGCTGATTCTCGACGCTGATCGCTTCGGGCTGTCGCAGCTCCATCAGCTGCGAGGGCGGGTCGGTCGGGGGGAGAGGAAATCGTGGTGCATCCTGGTGTCGGATGCAGAGAAGGATCGGTTGGCAGTGTTTGCCGGGACGAGTGACGGCTTCGAGGTCGCCGAGCGCGATCTGGAACTGCGAGGGCCGGGAGAGTTTCTGGGCACCCGTCAGTCGGGTGCGCTCCGCTTCCGCTTTGGCAACATCCTTCGCGACTTCGACCTGATGGAGAAAGCGCGCGACGCCGCCATCGAGATGCTGGAGAAAGACGGCCTCGAGCAGGCCACCGTGGTGGCCAGGAATCTGTTGCGGATCGGCGAGCCCGTGGCTGCGCGCGATTGAATCCTCGCAAAGGGCGATTGTCCATGCGCACCCTCGCTGCTACACTGCGCGACCATTCTGACCCCACGAGCAATCCATTGAATCCTGCAGCGCAAACCGTCCTCAGCGGCCTTCGTCCGACCGGTCGTGTCCATCTCGGAAACTACTTCGGTGCCGTGCGGAACTGGGTCCGCCTGCAGGATCTCTATCGCTGCTATTACTTCGTGGCCGACTGGCATGCGCTGACATCCGACTACGCCGACCCCGCCAACATCCGGCAGGCCACCTTCGACGCAGTGGCCGACTGGCTGGCCGCCGGACTCGATCCGGCCAGGTGCACCGTCTTCGTGCAATCCGAGGTGAAGGAGCACGCAGAGCTGCACCTGCTCCTGTCGATGGTCACGCCGCTGCCCTGGCTGGAACGCGTCCCCACGTTCAAGGATCAGCAGCAGCAGTTGGCAGACAAGGATCTGAACACCTACGGGTTCCTCGGATATCCGTTGCTGCAGACGGCCGACATCATCGTTTACCGCGCTGCATTCGTTCCGGTGGGTGAGGATCAGGCATCGCACCTGGAGTTGTCGCGCGAGATCGTGCGGCGCTTCAACAATTTCTACGGAGAGGTCTTTCCGGAGCCGCAGCCGCTGTTCACGGCGACGCCGAAAGTGCCCGGCCTGGACGGCCGGAAGATGTCCAAGTCCTACGGCAACACCATTGGCCTCACTGCCAGCGCCGACGAGATCCGCGCCGCGGTCTCCACCATGTTCACCGATCCCAACCGCATTCGCCGGAGGGATCCCGGCAATCCGGACATCTGCAACCTATTCCAGTTCCACAAGCTCTTCTCCGACGACGAAACGGTTGCCCGCGTGGATCGTGAATGCCGGACGGCAGCCATCGGATGTGTCGATGACAAAAAGCTGCTCAGCGAGATCATGATCGAGTCCCTGCGACCGCTGCGGGCGAAGCGGGAGGAGCTCGATCGCGATCCGGGCTACGTCTGGAATGTTCTGCGTGAGGGGAACCGGGTCGCTCGCGAGCGAGCCGCGGAGACCATGACCGTGGCGCGCAAGGCGATGCGCATCGAGTACCCGGAGCTGCGATGACGGCCATGACCGACGACGACAAAGCGCTTCGGGCCGAAGAGGCTGCCGACCGGATTGCGGACGTCGCCGCCGCGGAGACCGTGCATACCGCTCCGCCGTCGGCCGGAACGGCGGCCTCTCCAGCCGAGGAAGAGCTCGACGAGGACGCTTACAAGGTCACCCTGCCTTCGTTCCATGGGCCGCTCGATCTGCTGCTCCACCTGCTCAAGCAACACAAGATCGACATCTACGATATCCCCATCCTTCTGATCACCGAGCAATACAACGCGTATCTCGATGCCATGGAGGAACTGGACCTCGAAGTGGCCGCCGACTACATCTACATGGCTGCGGTGCTGATCCACATCAAGTCGAAGATGTTGCTGCCGCGCGATGAGAGTGAGGGCGCTGAGGTCGAAGACCCGCGCCAGGAGTTGATCGACCGGCTGCTGCAGTACCAGAGGTTCAAGGCGGTGGCGGAGACCTTCGCCGAGCTCGATGTGTTGCGGATGGGCGTGTGGTCGCGACCGGCAGTCACCCAGCCTGGCGCGGACGCTTCGGAGATCGACATGAGTGAGGTCTCCCTGTTCGATCTCATCGATGCTTTCCGCAGCGCGTTGAATCGCTACCGGCACAATCACCCGCATTCGATCGAGCTCCGGCGACTGGTGCACAAAGTCTCGGACAAGATGAGGGAACTCTTCGGAAAACTGACAGAGAAGTCGCCGATCCGCCTGCAGTGGTTTCTGGAGGGGCGCGATCGCAATGAGCTCATCGCCATTTTTCTGGGGACGCTCGAGCTGGTCCGCCTGGGAGGAGTGTCCCTGCGGCAAAGTGGCCCGTTTGGCGACATTCTGCTCGCCCGGACCGACAAGGAAATCGACGAGGGCCAGTTCGCCCTGTTCGACGAGTCGTGAGACCGGACACGGCTCACCTCGCCGGAAGCGTGCGCAATCAGACAGAGTGGAGCGCGGAGCAACCGTGCTCCCCAGAGTGACGGACAGGATGGCAATGGAATCGAATGAATTGCGTGCGGCGCTCGAAGCAATCCTCTTCGTGAGCAATGAGCCGGTGAAGCTGGAAGAGCTCGTGGAGTCTTTCCCGGACGAAGGGCGTGAGTCGGTGATGGCGCAGCTCGATGAGATCAAACGCATCCACGATGCGCATGTGGGCGGCTTCATGCTCGAGCAGGCCGCCGGCGGCTGGCGGCTGGCCACCCGGCCGGAGCACGACGCCGTACTCAAAAAGTACTTCGCAAAAAAGGGAGAGAACCGGCTATCCCTTGCTGCCCTGGAGACCCTGGCCATCGTGGCCTACCGTCAGCCAGTGACCGCCCCCGAAGTGTCCGACATCCGCGGCGTCAACTCCTCGGCAGTGATCCGCACGCTCCTGGAGCGTCGAATGATCCGTGTGTCCGGCCGCAAGAACGTCGTCGGCAGCCCGTTCCTTTATCGCACCACGCGCGAGTTTCTGGTGCATTTCGGCCTGAACGATGTGCGCGACCTTCCGCGACTGGAAGAGTTCGGAGATCTCATCGGCGAGTCCATCAACGAAGATCTGGTGGCCGCCATCGAGGGCGCGTCGCTCTCGGAGGGAGAGATCCTCGAGAGCGCCCAGCAGGAAGAATCCGGAAGCAGCGAGGGCCCTCTGGCTGGCGACGATGCGGCTGCCGCGGAAGAACTTTCCCGCGCCGAAAGCACCTCCGAGCGCAGCGATGCCTCCGCCGGAAACCGGAGCGAAATCTCTTCCGACCCGGCGCGCGAGAACGACGATTCCAACCACCGGAGCGATTCTTCCGGTCGTGCAGACCACGTCACTCCGTACGCAGAGATCGCGGAAGAGAGAGCGTCCTCCGCAGCAGAGGAGTTACAATCGGACGTCGACGAAACAACTGAATGATGCAAGAGCGATTGCAGAAAATCATCGCCCACGCCGGCGTCGCCTCGCGACGAGAGGCGGAATCGATGATCCGCGAAGGACGCGTCACCGTGAACGGACGCGTGGTCACCGAGCTCGGAAGCAAAGCCGAGGTCGAGAGCGATCACGTCAAAGTGGACGGCAAACTCATCACTCACAAGGAAGAGCATCGCTACATCCTCATTTACAAACCGAAGGAAGTGATGACCACGGTGGAGGATCCGCAGGGGCGGCGTACGGTGATCGATCTGGTGCGCGGCGTCCGCGAGCGCATCTATCCCGTGGGGCGGCTGGACTATCACTCCGAGGGGTTGGTGCTCCTGACCAATGACGGCGACCTGGCGTTCAAGGTGTCCCATCCCACGAACGGCTCCATCAAGACGTACAACGTCAAGGTGCGGGGAGTGCCGGAGGAGCGACTGGTCGACAAACTCCGGCGGGGCATCACTCTGGAAGGTAAGCGCACGCTTCCCTGTGACATCGAGCGGCTCAAGACGACGGGAAAGAACGACGACGAAGGCAATAGCTGGTTTGAGGTCAAACTGCGCGAGGGCCGGACCCAGCAGATCCGCAAGATGTTTCAGGCGGTCGGCCATCCGGTCTCCAAACTTCGCCGTGTGGCCATCGGCCCCATCTCCGATCCCAAGCTGACGCCTGGTGTCTGGCGCGAGTTGACCCGGCAGGAAGTGAAGATGCTGGCAACGCTGAAGGACGCCAAGCCGCGCCGAGCCGCCGCACGGCCAGCCTCGCGCAAGAAACCGGCCACCGCTTCGAAAAAGAAAGCTGCCGCCAAAAGCGCTGCACGTCCAGCCGCGAAGTCGCGAAGTGCTCGTCCGGCCGGAAAGCCTCGGAGCGCGGCGCGCCGAAGCTGATCGCTGGCAGCTCGCGGGCCTGCCTGAGCAATCCATGCCTGAGCAATCCGTGCCGGAGCAATCCATGAGCGGTCAGACCCCGCTGATCATCGCCATCGATGGCCCGTCCGGAGTGGGGAAGACCACGACCAGCCGCCTTGCTGCACAGGCGTTGTCCATTCCTCACATCGACACCGGCGCCATGTACCGCGCGCTGGCCCTGGCCGCATCACGCGCCGGTGTTGGATTCCGAGACGAGCAGGGGCTGGAGGAACTGGCATCCCGCGTCCGGATCGATTTCATCCCGGGGGAGCGAGCCCAGGTCCTCCTGGACGGCAGCGACGTCACCTCTCTTCTGCGTACTCCGGAAATGAGCATGGCCGCCAGTGACGTGTCGGCGGTACCAGCGGTCCGCCGCGTTCTGGTGCGGCTGCAGCAGGATCTTGGACGTCGCAGCGGCGGCGTTCTGGAAGGTCGCGACATCGGCACCAAAGTCTTTCCGGAAACGCCCTTCAAATTTTTTCTGACGGCGAGGCCGGAGGTGCGTGCCCGCCGGCGTCAGGGCGAGCTGGCCGCAAAGGGGCAGCCCGCCGACTTCGCCACGGTGCTGGCGGAGACGGTCGCGCGCGACGGACAGGACTCGTCGCGAAGCGATTCCCCCCTCATGTTCGATGACAGCTACCGGGTCATCGACACATCGGACCGCACCATCGAGGAAGTGGTCTTGACGATCGTGGATACGGTCCGGTCACGCGGCAGCGGAGCGTAAATGGGTGCGGTCGTCCGTATTCCTTGACTCGCTGTCGGGCCGACCGCTACACTCCGCATTTCGACCTGTATCAACAATTTAGCGCGGATTTTGCCCTCGCAACTCGGGCCACAATTCCGGGAGGAACCCCGTTTCATGCCGTCGAGTGACGATCCGAAAAACCCCAGGCAACAACCACGAAAAGGGGAGACCAATGATCTGGAAGGGCTCGGCATGGACGAGCTCCTCGAGGTGTACGACCGCAAGATGGCCACCTTTGC
>JBDSGC010000321.1:0-9145 GCA_039919215.1 Thermoanaerobaculia bacterium
TGCAGACGTCAACCACACCGGGAATCTGCCGGATCTTCTGCTCCTGAGCGAAGGGGAGCATGTTGGCCAGAGAGATGGCCGATTGGACGGCCAGCCGGTTCTGTCCCGCACCCATTTCCGAAGCCTGATCAAAGTTGCGCAGGATGGAAAGCAGTGTGGCCACGAAGAAGAAAATGGCCGCCATCAACATCGCCGTCAGCACCGAACGGACTTTGTTGCGGAAGAGGTTGCGGTAGATGAGCTTCGCGAATCTCATGCTTCCGCCGGCGTCTCGATTCCGTACGCCCCCTCTGCCAGCAGCCCCTTCTCCAGGTGCAGCGTGTGCTGCGCTCGCAGCGCCGCCTTCGGATCGTGCGTGACCATCACGATGGTTTTCTCGAACTCCGTGTTCAGGCGCTGCAGCAGATCGAGAGTCTCCTCGGCATTGCGCGCATCGAGATCTCCGGTCGGCTCGTCGGCCACCAGGATCGTGGGATCGGAGACGATGGCGCGGGCAATGGCCACGCGCTGCTCCTGACCGCCGGAGAGCTGGCGGGGATAGTGGGTCATGCGATCGGAGAGCCCGACGATCTCCAGCGCTGCCTGCACGTGCGTGCGCCGTTCGTTCTTCGAGAGCTTCGTCAACAGCAGTGGCAGTTCCACGTTCTCGAAGGCGTTGAGCACCGGGATGAGGTTGTAGAGCTGGAAGATGAATCCGACGTGCCGCGCACGCCACGCCGCCAGCGCGGTCTCGTTGAAGCGGGAGATTTCCTTCCCGTCCACGACGATCTTCCCGCCGGTGGGACGATCGATTCCAGCGATGAGGTTCAGCAGCGTGGTCTTGCCGGAACCGGACGGTCCCATCAGAGCCACAAAGTCGCCTTTGGGCACATCGAGGCTGATTCCGTTGAGGACCGGCACCTCGAACGCATCGCGCTTGTAGATCTTCCGCACGTCGCGGATCTGCACCAGTGACTCCATCAGCTCTCCTCGTTTTCGCCTCGACCGGATTCACCGGTCAGGCTCCTCAGGTCTGTTCCGCCATGCGAATGCGCTGACCGTCGCTGAGGGCGGCCACGCCCTCGGAGACGATGCGCTCGCCTTCGCGCAGTCCGCTGGTCACTTCCACCCGCCCATCCCGCACCGGTCCCACATTCACCGATCGCAATTCCACTCGGTGATCGGCGGGCACGATTGCCACCCGCCCGTTGGCGATGGCGCTCTGCGGAATCCAGATCTTCGGCTGCTCCCCCAGTTCCTGGGCGCTGCGCTCGGTCTGCAGGAACGACGCGGTGGCGCTCATCTCCGGCAGCAGCCGCTCGCCCGGTTCGAGAATCTTCACTTTGACCTTGACCGTCGCTTTGGCCCGATCGGCGGTGGGGATGATCTGGCGCACCAAGCCCTTCCACTTTTTCCCCGGAAAGGCGTCGACGCTCACTTCGGCCGGCTGACCTTCGCGGATCTGGCCGATGCTGCTCTCGTTCACGTCAGCTTCGACCTCAAGCGTATTGAGGTCGACCAGCGTGCAGATGGCGCCGGCGGGGAGCGTTCCGGCGACCTGACCGAGGGCGACGGATGAGATGACCTCGCCGACTTCTGTGTTCTTCGTGGCGATCGTCCCGGAGAACGGCGCGTGGATCACCATGTCCCCTTTGTTGATGCGCACCTGTTCGACGCGCGCACGCGCCGCTTTGAGCTGCGCGTCGGCGTTGTCGAGAAGCGAGCGGCTGGTCACACCCTGTCTCCAGAGGGACGACTGGCGTGTGTACTCGCGCTGGGCCTCGCCGAGGGAAGCGGAGGCCTCATCGAGTTGCGCCTGCAGATTGGTGCTCTCCAGGACCGCGAGCACATCGCCCTGGCGAACCTTCGCTCCGACGTCGAAGTTGACGCGCATCACTTTGCCGGAGATTTTCGGGGTGATCTTCGCCTGCTTGTTGGCCACCAGATATCCGGTCGCGGTCAGCAGCGGCGGATTGGCGACGTTGACCGATGCCTTGACCACGGAGGTCTCCACGAGCACCGCGCGCGAGGGCAGAACCCAGCGCTGCACGACGAACCAACCGATGCCGGCGATGACGGCAAGAGCCACAATCCAGCCGAGGATGCGGCCGACTGGAGACCCTTGCTGGTCCTCGTCATTGCGGTCGATTCGCAGGGCCGACAGGTCGGGCCGGGGGCGTTGTTCAGTGGTTGTCATCGTCGAGGAACGGCGGTCCGCGCACTATAGCAAGTGGACCCTCGCGATCATGTAAATCCCACGTTACGTGGAATGTTTGCGCTTACGTAGCGCCGGAATGCTGCGGCGGGAGCTCGCCAAGTAGCGCCGGCTGGATGGTTTGCTCCCCGAAAACTGCGCCACGGCTTATGTCGGGCGGATTACCGCAAGAAGGAGCGACGGTATGGCCCGGAAGACCCACACGGTGATGCGGCCTGAAGAAACTCCGAATCAAATGGCAGGAACCTCAAATCAGTCCGTGATCAGCCCGCGTCAGCGGGCGCAAGAAAGTAGCCCCCGGCGCCAGCCGGGGGATTGCGGAACCCGGTCAGAAGTGAGCCCGTGCAGCGGGCGACAGAAAGCAACAAAATCAGTCCGCGATCCAACTCCAGCTCTATTCTGTCGCCCGCTACGCGGGCTCGCACGCGAGGGTCTCGTTGTTCCCCCGGCTGGCGCCTCGGCTGGCGCCGGGGGCTACATTCTGACGCCGGCTACGCCGGCTCGGGATCGCACGTCGACGCCACGGCCGGCAAGGATGCCGGCGTACGCTACGCGTCGCTTAGAACGTACGGAACTGCAGGTCCTCGGCGGGATCGCCGACGTACATCTGGCTGACTCCCGCATCGCAGTAAGCCCAGTCGTGACTTACCCCGACGACCATCAGCGCGTCGTCAGGACAGAGCTCGCCGAGTGCCATTCCCAGGGTCTGCACATCGGTCCGGTCATCGGTTCGATCATCGGTCTGCACGATGAATGTCGACTCGAACGGCAGATCGATGATGCTGCCCATCCGGCTCACCGCGTCGTGCAACTCTGAGTAGTCGGCGTCGGGAGTCAGGCTGTGGCGAACCAGCAGGAAGTCGCGCGCGGTGGTGAACTGCGTGCAGGCCACCAGGAGCCGCGCCGTGGGGTCCACATGCGACCGAAGATAGCGGATCAACGGTGCCGCATGCCGGCCTTCGGGCAGCCACACGTGCCAGCTCTGATCGAAATTGGGTTCCGCGCCGAGCTTCCGCATCGCATGCGAGACCTCGACGGTGAGGTCCCCTTCGTAGCAGATCTGGAACAACCGTATCTCACCCATCACACCCTCCCGTTGTTCCAGCGCGAACTTCCTCGCAGGATTTCTCATGGTACGGGCGACGGGACCGGGAGGCAAGTCAGGCCTGCGACCGGGCGGGCCAGGCGCAGCCAACGGATGCCAGCATCAACCCGATCACGCTGATCGCTCCGCAGATCCCGATCAGGGGATTGCGATAGGTCATGCGAATGATGTGGTGTCCGGCCGGCACGACCATTCCCTGGAAGCCGACGTTGACGATCTCCAGAGAGGTGGCCATGCCGTCGATGCTGCCGCGCCAGTACCGGTGAGGGGTCACACTGATCATCAGAAAGGCTTTTCCGGCGGCCTGCACTTCGATGGTGGCTTCGTTCGTTCGCTCATCGACTCGGCGTACCTGGCCGGAAGCGGGCACGAACGCTTGCCCGGTTACGAAGGCGGTGCGGGGATTCCACCGCCGCGAGCTCAGTTTCCGCACGAACTCATCACGCGAAGTGACTGGTTCCATCGCACTGGCGAACTGATACCGAGGATTCGATGCCACGGGCACGATCCGGACGCCATCGTTCGACGGGACGATCACCGCGCTGACGTTCGCCATCGGAAGCAAGGCGTCGAACGGAACGCGATGGGAGGAGACTTCCCAGAATGACTGCGTGAAATCTGCCGTGGGTTGGAGGCTGGTCAGGTTGATGTCCAGATCGACCGCGCTCTGCAGTCCGAACATCGCCGCGGTGAAGGGCGGGAGCGTGACCCGCTGACTCCAGTACGTGTCCCGGCCGCCGCGGATTGCCACGCCCCGATCGCCCCACACCGGCCACCAGGCCGCGTGGAACAGGCGGGAAGGTCCGCGGGCGGCGGAAAGCGCAGCGACCACCGGCGGCGGCGCGAAGAAGGGGGCCGGCATCGTGGGAGCCAGCTCTCTCACGTGCAATCCCAGGTCGGTCAGGGTGATGAGAAGAAGGACCACAGGAATGGCCTGCCGCTGCCGGTGGAACAGAAGGGCCGCCGCAACGATGGCCACTGCGATGGTCATGGCGGCACCGAGATCCATCCTGGCCGCATCGGGAGTGATCCTCAGAGCAACCAGCGCGCTCAGCGCAACCAGCGCGCTCAGCACCATCAATCGACGCTTCACCTCTCGTTCGCGCATCCGCTCGAACACCAGCGAGGCGAACACCACACAGGCGAACAGTGCGAGGAGAATGAACTTCTCCGGATAGCGAACTCCTCGGAACAGGCCCGCCGAAATGAGGAACGGCACGATCGGACCATGACTGCCGATGGCCACCAGATAGGAGACGGCCGTCAGCGAAAGCGTCCACTTCCACATCGGCATCCGGAGCAGGAGTCCGGTCATCACCAGCAGGGGAACCAGCAATCCGCAGTAGAGACTGAAGATCAACGGAACGCGAGCGGGCCGGTAGCGCCACGCCCCTCGATACTCCGATCCGTCGTCGGTGATCCGGCCAAACGCGTGCGGGAAAACCAGCTCCAGCGGACGGACTGCCGGCATGCTCCAGGACGTCGCATCCTCGTACGAAACGCCACGCCCGCGCGAGGAGTCGCCCATCAGGTCGAGGGCGGCAACGATCTGCACCGACCCGATGGCGAACCCGAGGATGCAGGCCAGAAGCGCCAATCGCCAGGTGCGCCGCAGCGAGGAGCGTTCCTTCACGGCGATCGAAAGCAACAGCACCGCGGTCTGGATCAGCATCGCCTGTTCGGCGGCGAGAAACAGCATCCCCAGGACCACAGCCAGCGCTGCGGCATCACGACGCCGGCCGTCGCGCACGACCCTCACAGCAAACAGGAGCAGGAGCGGCCACCAGGCCATGGAGGTCAGGAAGGGAACCAGGTTGGTGAGCGAGAGGACCGCGCCTCCGAAACCGAACGATGCCGCTCCGAAGAGGGCGGAGGGGACCGACAGTTCCAGCGATCGCAGGAGGAGGAACATCCCCGCCGCAGCGAGGGCGACGTGCAGGACGATCTCCAGGTGGAATCCGAGGGGGAATCCAGCCAATGCGATGAGCCAGGTGCCGGGATAGAAGGTCTGGAAACCGGGGTTGGCCGCCAACGGCTGGCCGGCGGAGAGGAAGCGATTCCAGAACGGAAACTCGCCGCGCTTGAGGATGTGCTGCAGGATGGCGCGCGATGGAAGGTAGTCGCGAATCACGTCGCGAATGTAGAAGCCATCACCGAAGAGCAGAACGCCGGCGAACAGAAGCAGGGGCACCGCGATCAGCAGCGCCAGCCACTTCCCATCACCGGATCGCATGGCCAGCGAGCTTAGCGCAGGAGCAGAAGAAGTGCCGGGGCCGTGGTCATCCCGCGACCGCGACCAGATGCGAGTAGAAGGTCTGGGCGGTGCCGCACTCGCGGCAGATGAAGCGGAGGGAGTCGCGACGGGACCAGGGATTGGGCGCGTCACAAAGCGTGCAGAGGGTCTCGTGGGTGGGAAAGGGGCGTCCGCAATGATCGCAGGCCACCGGGTTTCCGGCCGCATTGCCGTCGTCCTCGCAGCTCACCTCACTGCACTGCGGGCATCGCCAGCAAACCGCCATCCTGTTGTGAACCCTCCCCGCTTGCCGGCTTCTTATTGAAGTCGATATTAGCACACGAAAAATGGATTCCTTTCGTAGCGCCGGCTGTCCTTGTCGGCCGTGTCGCGGGCATCCTGCCCACCAGTCGCTCGCCCAGCAGACCTGACCGTCGAGAGTCCTTCTCCCCGCACACGGGGAGAAGGTGCCGAAGGCGGATGAGGGGAGCTCACTCGACGAAGCAGGACCCCTCATCCCCGCTTCGCGGACCTTCTCCCCGTGCGCGGGGAGAAGGACACTCCGAGGGGGATTCGCGTCTGACCATCAATTCGTTGCGTCTCACGCAGTTCCCCAGCTGAAGTGAACGCAGCCGAGGCGAAAATCGTGGCCGACGCTTTGCGAACCCACGCCGCCGGCCGTGCCGGCTCAGGGCGCCGTCTTTCCCCAGGAGTCCTTCAGCGTCACCGTCCGGTTGAAGACCAGGGCGCCTTCCCGGCTGTCGGGATCGACGCAGAAATAGCCGAGGCGCTCGAACTGGAAGCGATCGAAAGGCTTCGCGCTGCGGATGGAGGGCTCCAGTTTCGCCTGGCGGATCACCGTCAGCGATTGCGGATTGAGGTCGTCGAGAAAATTGCCACTCTCCTCCGGGTTCTCGCTGTTGAACAGCCGGTCGTACAGCCGCACCTCGCAGTCGACCGCCTGTTCGGCTGCGACCCAGTGCAGCGTGGCCTTGGGCTTGCGGCCGTCGGGAGAGTCACCGCCGCGGGTGGCTGGATCGTACGTGGCCCGCAGCTCCACGATGTTGCCGCCGGCATCCTTGATGACGTCGGTGCAGGTGATGAAGTAGGCCGAGCGAAGACGCACTTCGCGTCCGGGAGCGAGCCGGAAGAACTTCTTCGGAGGATCCTCCAGAAAATCCTCGCGCTCGATGAAGATCGTTTTCCCGAACGGTACCTGCCGCGTGCCCGCTGCGGGATCATCTGGACTGTTGGCCGACTGGAAGGACTCGCTCGTTCCTTCCGGATAGTTGTCGATGACCACGCGGAGCGGGTCGAGGACGCCCATCACCCGCGGTGCGCTGCGATTGAGATCCTCGCGCACGCAGAACTCCAGCAGCCCGACGTCGATGACGTTCTCACGCTTGGCCACCCCCACCCGCTCGCAGAAATTGCGGATGGACGCGGGGGTGAATCCGCGGCGGCGCAGTCCGGCCAGGGTGGGCATCCGCGGGTCGTCCCAGCCGGCTACATGTCCCTCTTCCACCAGACGGAGCAGCTTGCGCTTGGACATGACCGTGTAATTGAGGTTCAGCCGGGCGAACTCGTACTGATGGGGGCGGGCCGGCACGCTCACGTTCTCCATCAGCCAGTCGTAGAGCGGACGATGGTCCTCGAACTCCAGGGTGCACAGCGAGTGGGTAACTCCCTCGATGGCATCGGAGAGGGGATGGGCGTAGTCGTACATGGGGTAGATGCACCAGGCGTCGCCGGTGCGGTGATGGGTCTCGTGGCGGATCCGGTAGAGCGCCGGATCGCGCAGGTTCATGTTCGGGGAGGCCATGTCGATCTTCGCGCGCAGCACGTGCGCGCCATCGGGGAACTCGCCGCCGCGCATCCTCCGGAACAGATCGAGATTTTCCTTCACGGTCCGATTGCGAAACGCAGATTCCCGCCCCCCCTCCGTGAGCGTTCCCCGCATCGAGCGCATCTCATCGGCGGTCGAGCTGTCCACATAGGCCTTCCCCGCCTCGATCAGTTCCTCCGCCCACAGATAGAGGCGCAGAAAGTAGTCCGATGCGTGAAAGTGGCGCGAGCCCCACTCGAAGCCGAGCCAGCGCACATCGTGCTCGATGGCCTCGGCATATTCGATGTCTTCCTTCGCCGGGTTGGTGTCGTCGAAACGCAGATTGCAGGCACCGCCGAATTCCGACGCAATGCCAAAGTTCAGGCAGATCGATTTCGCATGACCGATGTGCAGGTACCCGTTCGGCTCGGGCGGAAAGCGGGTGATGACTGTGCTGTAACGGCTGGCAGCCAGATCGGCGTCGACAATTTCGCGAATGAAATCGCGGGAGGGAGAAGCGGTCTCGGAGGTGGTCATGAGTTGGGGGTTAGTTGGAAACCAGAAACCAGAAACCAGAAACCAGAAGCGAGAAACGAGAAACGAGAAACGAGAAACGAGAAACGAGAAACCAAAGAAGTTACGAACGACGATGATTCCCTTTCTGGTTTCTAGTTTCTAGTTTCTGCTTTCTGCTTTCCTCACTGTTGCATGCAGAAGGCGATCGTCTCGACCAGCTTGGCGTGGTCGAACGGTTTGCGGAACACCGCGCTGACCTGGCCGCGATGGGGCGCTTCGATGATCGCGTCAGGGATTGCGGACTGTGGCGCGCCGGTCATGGCGATGATTGCCGGGGCGTCGGGGCGCACGAGCCGCAGGCGTTCGATGAACTGCAAGCCGTCGGTGTCGGGAAGCATCATGTCCAGAACCACCACGCTGCACTGGGAATCGACCGCTTTCTGAAGCCCCTCCGCGCCTGTGGCGGCCACTTCCACGTCGAAACGACCGTCCTGGGTCAGCTCGGCAGCGAGTAGCTTCCTCATCATCTCGTTGTCTTCGACGATCAGCACGGTCTGTCGCTCCTGAGGCATCGCACGCTCCTCGCGCCGACCTGCATTCGGGCCGGCGGACGGCGAAAGCATACAGCCGGCACGAGAGAGAGCCTGGCCCTGGATCGGGCATGCCATCCTTCCAGCACTACTTTCGCTTACTCTAGCGCCGTGGCCGACGGGATCGGAGGCGAGCGGAAGAGCTATGGCGACTACGACATCGAGTCGTTGCTCGGCAAAGGCTCGATCGGCAAGGTCTACCTGGCCCGGCATCGCCGCATCGGCCGTCTGGTCGCGCTGAAGACTGTGCGCCCAGAGTATCGATTCGAAGACGACCTCGATCGCAACGAGTTCTACAAACGGTTCCAGCGCGAAGCAGAGGTATCCGGCCTGCTCCAGCATCCCAACGTGGTCACTCTGTACGAAGTTGGCTACGACGGGGACGCCGTTTCCTTTCTGGCCAGCGAGTATGTCGATGGCGAATCGCTGCAGACCCGCCTCCGCCGCACCCGCCCGCTCCCTCTGGCCGAAGCCCTGCGCCTGGCCAGCGATATTCTGCGCGGTCTCCACTACGCCCACAGCAAGGGTGTGATTCACCGCGACATCAAGCCGGCGAACATCCTGACCACCGCCGACGGGCAGGCCAAGATCGCCGACTTCGGCATCGCCCGGCCCATGGAGTCGAGCATGACCGGCACGAACTCGCTGCTGGGCACCCCGAACTACATGTCGCCGGAACAGG
>JBDSGC010000322.1:0-7378 GCA_039919215.1 Thermoanaerobaculia bacterium
CTCGCGCAGCAGATCGTCCTCTTCACTACCCAGGTCGCGGAGGACCTGGATCGCTTCCCCGTCGATGACGGATTCCTCCGGCTCCGGAGGAAGCCAACGGCTCAGTGTGCTGGCCAGCTCCGCCTCACGCACTGGTTTGGTGATGTAGTCGTCCATGCCCGCGGCAAGACAGCGCTCCCGATCTCCTTCCAGCGCGTTTGCGGTCATGGCAATGATCGGGATGTGTTCCCCCGCGTTCTCCCGCTTGCGGATCTCGATGGTCGCGGCGTATCCATCCATTTCCGGCATTTGACAATCCATCAGCACCAGGTCGTAGGGGATGGTCAGCAGGGCGGCGAGGACCTCGACACCATTGGCCACCGCATCGCCCGTCAATCCGAGTTTCTGGAGCTGACGGACAGCCACCTTCTGGTTCACCGCATTGTCCTCCGCGATGAGAATGCGCGCCCGCCGCGCTCTGGCAGACACCGCCGGCATGCTGGCTGCGGCTCGGAATGTCGCTCTGGGGTACGCGGAGACCTCATCGTCGAGAAGGGTGACCAGGACGTCGTACAGCGACGATTGCTTCACCGGCTTGGTGAGGCAGGTGACGATTCCTGCTTCGGCGAGCATCCGGTCGTCGCGCTTCGCGCCCAGGGGCACGAGCAGCACCACTCGGGTGCCGGTCAGTGATGGATTCTCCCGGATGGCGCGCGCCACGGCCAGGCCGTCCATCCCCCGAAGCCCGCCATCCAGCAGCACGATCTCGTAGCGGTCACCGCTCCCGGACGCCTGGACCACCGCCTCCAGCGCCGCCTGCCCGGCATCCACAGACTCGCTGCGAATGCGCCACGATCCCAGTTGCCGCTCCAGACTGTCCCGCAGGGTGGAGTTTGCTGCGGCCAGCAGAACGCGCGCCTCGCGCAGGAACCGAGATGCCGCGCCAGTCTTCAGGGATTCGGCCACCGACGTCGTGAACCGGAAGGTCGTTCCCATCTCCGGGCGGCTTTCCACGGAGATCTGGCCTCCCATCAACTCCACCAGCTGTCGGGAGATCGCCAGCCCCAGACCGGTCCCGCCGAATCGTCGAGTGACCGATCCATCGGCCTGCGTGAACGGTTGAAACAGTTTCGATTGCGCTTCCGGCGGAATCCCGATTCCTGTGTCCGAGACCTCGATCTGCAGCAGAAAACGGCCTGCCTCGCTGGACAGCGAGCGCGCGCTCACAGTTACCTCGCCAGACTGGGTGAACTTGATCGCGTTCCCCAGCAGGTTCACAAGGACCTGACGCAGCCGCCCGGCATCCCCTCGCACCAGGCCGGGAACCTGTTCGTCGACCGACACGATCAGCTCGAGCCCCTTGGCAAACGCCTGTTCGGCCAGGAGATCGATCGCTGACTCGATCGTCGACCGGAAATCGAAGTCGGCCTCCTCGACCGCCATCTTCCCCGCCTCGATCTTGGAGAAGTCGAGCACGTCGTTGACGATGGTCAGCAGCGATTCGGCACTGCCACGAAGCGTCTCTGCCAGATCCCTCTGATCCCCATCGAGCTTGGAATCGAGCAGCAGGCCGGCCATCCCGATGATGCCGTTCATGGGAGTGCGGATCTCGTGGCTCATGTTGGCCAGGAACTCCGATTTCAGCCGTGCCGAGTCGAGTGCCGCGTCTCGAGCCAGTGCGAGATCGGCATCCAACCGGCGGCGTTCGGTGATATCCCGCGCCACGGCTTGGAATCCGTCGATGCGATCCCCATGAACGATCAGCTGTACGTTCTGGCCGAACCAGACCTGGCGGCCGTCGGCAAGGCAGGCCGGAAACTCAAAGTAGGTCTGCCGCACCTTCGCCTGCCACTGGTCGCGATAGAAGACGAGCGCAGTCTGACGAAAGTCCTCCCGCACCAGATCGGTGAAGTGGCGTCCCAACAACTCCTGCTCACTCAGGCCGGTGATCTCCAGAGCCGAGTCGTTGACGAAGGTGAAGTGACCTTGCGCATCCGCGTTGTAGATGACTTCGACGGCATGGTTGACGATGTAGCGCAACTGCTCGCGACCAGCCTCCAGCAGACCGATGGCCTGGTCGCGCTGTTGCGTTCTCATCTCCAGTTCATGGATGCGCCTGCGCAATTCCAGCTGGGCGACCACCTGCCGGCTCAGGATGGACAGGGCCTCGCGTTGCGCGTCGGACAAGCGACGAGGCTCATGGTCCAGTACGCAAACGGTCCCCAGTGGCATGCCGTCGGGCGCGATCAGCGGCGCACCTGCGTAGAACCGCAACGCCTCCATCCCCCCCACCAGCGCGTTGTCACGAAAGCGTTCGTCGTCCCTGGCGTCGGGAACTTCCAACACCGCGTCGTCCAGGATGGCATGCGCGCAGAAGGCCAGATCGCGATGCGTCTCCCGGAACTCCAGGCCGTGTCGAGACTTGAACCACTGGCGGTCCTCATCGATCAGACTGATCAGAGCAATGGGCGTCCCGCAGATGGCCGCCGCCAGCGCCGTCAAATCGTCGAATGCCTGCTCGTCGATGGAATCGAGAATGCCGTAATTGCGGAGGGTCTGCAGCCTTTCCGCTTCGCGGGGATGGAGGTCAGCCTTAGGCACGGGTTGATGTCATCTCATGGAATCGGCAGGAACTTCGAAGGGAATGAAGACTGCATTCTGCCTGGTTTTTCACCCCATACCGTGTACAACGTTCAATGCCAGGCCTGCAAGCAGACCTACGATGCGCTCGAGGCGAAGGACTGCGACTGCCTCGAGCTGGTGCGCACGTTCCGCTGCCCGAAATGCAACGTCTGCTTCTGCACGGCCTCTTCCGCATTCAAGCGTGAATTCTGGGGCAAGGCGCCGAAGGAGCTGCTGGACCGCCGGAAGAAAAACCCTTCCCCCGATGGTGAAGGAAATCCTTCCGTTGAGCTTCTCACCCGTCCGGCGGTCCTGTTCGCCGATGACGACGCCGTAAGCCGCACCATCGCGCGCCGGGTAATTTCCTCCGCAGGTTACGGCGTCCTCACCGCCGCCGACGGTGAGGAGACACTCCGGCTGGCGCGCGAGTACCTGCCGGAGGTCATCGTCGCCGACGCCTTCATGCCGCATGTCGACGGCCGAGAAGTGGCCCGCATCGCCAAGAAAGAGGTGCCGGCGGTCCGGGTGATCGTGATCAGCGGCCTGTACAAGGATCCGCGATACAAGCATGAGGCCCTGCGCGATTTTTCCGTGGATGAATACCTGACCAAACCGGTCCGGCCCGCGGCTCTGCGCGAGGCCATCGCCCGGCAACTGGCGCGCTGAGGCCTCCGCTACGGTTCCGCTCTCAAACCACCCGCCGGTGCGCCGTTTCCGTAGATCTCCCGATACCGTCGGTAGCTGTTCATGACCTTGCGGATGTAGTGCTTGGTCTCATCGAAGTTGACCGAGGAGAGGTAGAAGTCGTCGCCGGCACCCGGCGCCAGACGACTCCACAGGGCTACCTGGTTCGGGCCTGCGTTGTAGGCGCCAGCCACGTTGTAATGGTTGTCGTGGAAACGCTGCGACAGGGTGCTGATGTACTTCGCTCCCAGCCGGATGATGATGCGCGGATCGTAGAGATCATCGGGCGACACTTCGACGATGCCCACCTCCCGTCCGATGTCGCGCGCGGTGGTGATGATGAACTGCAGCAGCCCGCGGGCTGCGGCCTCCGACTTCGCGCGCGGATTGAAACGTGACTCCTCCCGCATGATCGACAGCACCAGATAGGGATCGGCCCCGAATTTTCTGGAGTCCTGTTCGATCGAATCGAAAAAATAGCGGGGATACAGCAGTTGCTTCACCGTCAGGGGCAGCAATTCGGGAACGAAATCGCGGGGGACCGCGCTCATCATCACCTCGATGGCGTAGATGGAATCGCGCGACGCGTTTCCCTGATTGAGGGCGAGCGACTGGGACAGCGCGCTACTCAAAGGTCGCAGGCCGTAACGTTTTGGAATCTGATCGGCCGCCTCATCGAACAGCCCCATGGCCATCAGCAGCGTGGTGCGCGCCCCGAGGTCGGGACCGGGCGGCTGCAGGGCCGACGCGGGCTTCGGATTGGCACTCGGGACAGCCGCCGCCGAGGCTTTCTTCCCACGGACAACGCGGGCCGGTTGGGTCTTCGCCTTCGGTTTCCCTTTCGCCGCCGCGCGCGTTTTGATCGCCGGTTTCTTCTGCACCACGCGCGGTTTCGTCGCCGGAAGCAGCATCGACGATTGCATCAGGGCTTGAGGTCGCGCGGGCGCCACGTCAGCCGCCGGGACGGAGGCCCCCAAAGGAAATGAAGGAAACGGTTCCGCGCGCAGATTGAGCACCGCGGCATACGACGGAAGGTGCTGATAAATCTCCGCAAGGCGCTTCAACTCTGCCTGGCGGTTCTCCGACGAGAGCAGGATGCGATCGGTGGCCACCCGCCGCGCGAGATCCCAGTTACCAGCCGCCACCTGCCGCGCGACCTCGGCGTCACGCGTGGCCAGCTCCTTCTGCAATCGCGGTTTCATGTCTGCCGCGTCCAGACGCTCGCGCGCGAAGTAGGCGAAGTGTGTGGACACCGGCGCGCGCAGCACGTTGAGATAGGCGCCGAAAGATGCGATTGGATTGGACGCCTCCAGCGCGCGGGCCCGCCAGTACTCGATCTCCCATACCTCGTACGGATCCATCAATCCGCGCGGAATGGAGTTGAGCGCGCTCAGCGCGCCTCCGCGGTTGCCGGCACCGACCAGGCCGATCGCGTATGCCAGCGATCCGTCGTACACGGCGTGATCCTTCGGCCACCCGCCGCGCAGCGCGTTGAGATCAGCGCCTGCCTCGGCGAACCGCCGCTGCTTGATCCGGGTGCGCAACCGTTGCGTCAGCGCAGAAGACGTCGCCGGATAGCGGCCGGGAACTGTCAGCACCGCGGTCATCAGACGTTCCGCTCCCGCATCGTCGCCCTGCAGTTGCGTGGCTCGCGAAGCGTGGAAAAGGAAGGTGGCCTTCCATTTCGGATCGCGCGTGGAGCTCGCACCGCGCGTGTATGTCTGCAGAGCGGCCGCATAGTCTTCGTTTCCGAACTGGCTGCGACCGATGGCGAAGAGCAGGTCATCAGGGCGTTCTGTGGGCGAACCTCCTTTCTGCAGCGCGAGGGTCAGGAGCGCGATGGCGCGATCGAAGTGACGGTGATTGCGCATGGTCTCGCCGAGGATGGCCAGCTGGTTGACGTCCATCGAACGGATGGCTTCCGGGTGATCGAGGATGCGAGCCGCGCGGTCAGAAGCGTCGTCCAGCGTGCCACCCTGCAAAAGGACCATGCCGCGGGCCACGGCATCGGCCCGGTTTCCGGCGCGCACCAGAAGCTCCAGTGTGCGAGCGCTCAAATCGCGGCGCCGCTTGGTGTCGGCGGAGGGCGAGATGCGCGCGGAAAAGTCGGTCAGACCGCGAAGGTTTCCGCTGTGCGAGAGAAACTCGATCTCGTCATCGATGGCGGCATTCCGGTCGGTCGAGCGCATCGGCTGGAAGATGAGCTGCTGCCGGTCACGGCTGGCCGCTGCATGATCGCCGCGGCCCTCGTCGATTTCCGCCTGATGGGAGAGCGCGAGATCGCGGAAGGGGTGACCAGGCGCGAGATAGGGCGCAAGACGTTTCCCCGCCGCGGCCATTTCGTTGGATTCGATGAGTGCTCGGGCATGCAGGTATCCGAGGGACCAGCGTTGGTAAAGATCCCGGTGTTCGCGTTCGATCTTGCCGAGGAGTGTGGAGAGTTCGGCCCAGCGGCCGGACGCTTCCAGGAGCCGGAACTGTTCCGTCCACTCGGCTACCGGGCGCATCTCCGCAGTTGCCGGCGCCTTCGTTTTCACTTCGACAGGCGCGGCGCGGAAGACACGATGACGGGCGGCGCGCTGACGGGCCGCCAGGAAAAAAGCTGCGAGCCCCAGGGCCACGAGCAGCACCGTGGCGGCGGCAGCGATGAGGACCAGGCGTCTTTTCCTGGAGAGGACGGCTGTGGCCGGCTGCGTTTCCTGCGTGGGTCGATGCGACTCGTCTGGATCCATTTTTTATGAGAGCGATTCGCTGGGGTCGAGTGTTTTGGAGACAGCAGGCCGCGACTTTCCCTGGGAGCCTGCGCGGCAGAACATCTTGGAGCGTGATCTTGGCAGAGCGTTGGGCAACCAGCGCCGCCGGCCGTGCCGGCCTAGCCTTCAGGATGCCGCACACCGGCGAACTCGCCGTCGGCGATCGTGCCCGAAATCACCGCCTCGGGAGCGCGCCGCAAGATCTCGCTGCGTGCAATCGCGTAGCCAAGGATTGCATCGACCAGGAGCCTCCGGCCGTCCCGCGACATCAGGATCAGGACCTTCGCGCGAATCTCGCGGATCTCCACGATCTCCTCCCAGCGCATCCATCGCCGCTTCCGTCCCAGCAGCGCCAGCAGCCGGTTCTCGTACAGCACGCCATCCGCGCTCAGGTAGATGTGATCGCCGTACTGCACCACGGCCGCGGCGAATGTGCCGAGAAAGAGAAGGATGAACCCGGTCAGCGGGAGCGCCTCGATCTCCTCGGTGCCCTGGGCGAGGTACTGGAAGAGGAGCGCCGCCGAGCCGAAGGTGGCGGCGCAGGAAACCAGCCGGGCCAGCGGCGTGCGGTCGAATTTCAGGATCCGGCTCACCACTCGAAGTAGAACATAGAAAAGGCCCTGAACAGTCCGATCGAGATGTCGTCCAGCATCGAGCCACCGCTGTTGTTACAATGCGCCCCCTTCGATGCGCTGGAGCCAATCATTCATCGTGACCCTGCGGGAAGTTCCCGCCGACGCCGACGTCGTCAGCCAGCAGCTGATGATGCGCGCGAGCATGATCCGCAAAGTCGCCGCAGGCATCTACACCTACCTGCCCCTCGGTCTCCGTTCGCTCCGTAAGCTGGAAACGATCGTGCGGGAGGAGATGAACGCAGCCGGTGCCATCGAGATGCTGATGCCCTCCATCCAGCCGGCAGAACTGTGGATGGAATCGGGGCGCTGGCAGAAGTACGGTAAGGAGCTGCTCCGCGTCCGCGACCGTCACGAGCGCGACTTCGTCTTCGGTCCCACCGAAGAGGAAGTGGTCACCGACACGGTGCGCGATTCCCTCAATTCCTACCGCCAGCTGCCGGTCAACCTCTACCAGATCCAGACGAAATTCCGGGACGAAGTGCGTCCCCGCTTCGGCCTGATGCGCGGCCGCGAGTTCCTGATGAAGGACGCCTACTCCTTCGACTCCACCGTCGAGGGGCTCGACGTGTCCTACGAGGCGATGCGGGCGGCCTACTGCCGGATCTTCGAGGCCTGCGCCCTCGACTACACCATGGTCGAGGCCGATACCGGCTCGATCGGCGGCTCGGCCTCGCACGAGTTCATGGTGGTGGCCGAGACCGGCGA
>JBDSGC010000323.1:0-6889 GCA_039919215.1 Thermoanaerobaculia bacterium
GCAATGCAGCGGGGGTGATCGCCGCATCGGTCAGGACGAAGCCGAGCATGGTGGCCATGTTCGGGTGGATCATCCCGGCGCCTTTGGCCACGCCGACGATGCGCCCGCGTTTGCCGCCGAGCGTAAACGTGGCCTGCACCAGTTTCGGCCCGACATCGGTGGTCAGGATGGCGTGCGAGAACGCATCGATTCCCCCGTTGGACAGCCGGGTGATCGAATCGGGCAGAGAGTCGAGGACTTTCTTGTCTGGCAGCACCACACCGATCACGCCGGTGGATGCGAGAAAGATTTCTTCCTGCGGGCAGCGCAGCAGTTCGGCCGCGCGATCGCGCACGCGCTTCGCCGCGTCCATCCCCGGCTTCCCGGTCACCGCATTGGCGCAGCCGGCGTTCACCACCACCGCCTTGAGGCGACCGCCGCTCTTCTTCAAGGCCTGCTTCGAAAGCGTGACCGGCGCCGCCTGAAACTGGTTGCGGGTGAATACCGCAGCAGCGTCGGCGCCGTCGGTGGCCACGATGAGCCCCAGGTCGGGGCGCTTCTTACGGATGCCGGCACGGATGCCGGAGGCCAGGAATCCCTTGGGCAGTTTCATGGCGACGCCTGCTCCTGAACCGCGAGGGCATCGGCGCCGGAGTCTTTCGACGCCACGGAGGAGCGGGCCGAGGGTGTGTTCCGCAGCGCAGCGATGCGGAGCAGGGCGGCGCCTGACGCCTGCTTCACCCGAGCGGGAGAGGTTCCGCCGATGGCGCTGCGTTTCTCCAAGGCGCGGTCCACATCGAGCGCGTCCAGATCGCCGGTGGTGATCTTCCCTTCCGGCCCGAGCTCGCGCAACGACTTGCCACTGCGCACAGCCTGGCCAATCTGCGCGCTGACCAGCGAGTGCGCCTCGCGAAATGGAATCCCCCGCGCCGCCATGGCGTCGGCGACCTCGGTGGCCAGCAACAGATCGCGCGAGGCCATGGAGCGCATGCGTTCGCGATCCAGACTCAGTCCTTCGATCAGTCCGGCCAGCGCCGGCAGCACCGCCGCCAGCGTCGCCCGCATGCGGAAGAGCGGCTCCTTGTCGAGCTGCAGATCTTTGTCATACGCGAGGGGCAGCGCTTTCATGATCGCCAGCAGGCCGGCCAGCTCTCCGATGGCCCGGCCGGCGTGGCCGCGCACCAGCTCCAGCACATCAGGATTTTTCTTCTGCGGCATGCGCGAGGATCCGGTGGCCAGGGCGTCCGGCAGCTCGACGAACCCGACTTCATCGCTGCTCTGGAAAATCAGATCTTCGGCCAGCCGGGAGAGATGCGACAGCAGCAGCGACGCGCAGAAGAGGTACTCCACCGCGAAGTCGCGATCGGACACTGCGTCCAGCGAGTTCGCGGTGGCCCGCACGAATCCCAGACTGCGGGCCAGTGCATCGCGATCGACTGCCAGCGGCGTTCCGGAAAGCGCGCCCGATCCGAGGGGGCATTCGTCCCCGCGCTCCAGGGCCGATTGCAGACGGGAGGCGTCACGCAGCAGCATCTCCACGTACGCCAGGCACCAGTGGCCGAAGGTGATCGGCTCCGCCTGTTTCAGGTGGGTATAGCCGGGCATCGGCGTGGCCGCCTCTTTGCCGCCCAGCCGGGCCAGCACTTCGGCCACGCCGGTCACCAGATCGAGACACTCGTGCGAGGCGCGCTTGAGCCAGAGGCGGAGATCGGTGGCCACCTGATCGTTGCGCGAACGGCCGGTATGCAGCTTGCCGGCGAGATCGCCCACCGACCCGTACAGCTGCGACTCCACGAAGGAATGAACGTCCTCCGCTCCGGCGGAATCTGCCGGAACAGACTTCTCGCCGATGGCCCGAAGCCCGTCGACGATCGATGCGCTCTCGGCGGCGGTCAGCACGCCCGCTCCCTGAAGCGCCGCGGCCCAACCGATCGACCCTTCGACATCCTCAGAAAACAGTTCGCGGTCGAACGCAAACGAGTCGTTGAGCCGTCGGAGCAGGTCCGACGGCTCGGACTGGAATCGTCCGCCCCAAAGCTTTCCGGTCAACGCGAGGCCTTCCGCAGACGCCGCGCAGCAGCCAGCTCGTCGTTATCACCGGCGATGGTCTCGTCGAAGGAAACCGGGGTCATAGGGCTGATGCGCTTCCGGCCTCGGGTCTGCAGACCGAAGAGCCGGATGAAGCCGGCGGAGTCGCGCGCGTCGTAGCCGGTCATGTTGAAGCTGGCCAGCGCTTCGGAGTACATCGAGTTGGGCGAGGTCCGGGATACCACCATCGCGCTCCCCTTGTACAACTTGAGGATCACCGCGCCGGTGACCGGCGCAGCGATGGCATCGACGAAAGCGTCGAATGCTTCGCGCAGCGGCGCAAACCACTGTCCGTTGTAGACCAGCTCCGCGTAGCGCGTGGCGATGCGCTCCTTCTCGTGCGAGCTCTCCCGGTCGAGGGTGATGGACTCCAGCGCCTTGAGCGCCGTGACCAGCATCGTCCCGCCGGGAGTTTCGTAGACCCCGCGTGACTTGATGCCGATCAGACGGTTCTCCACCAGATCCACCCGGCCCACTCCATGCCGGCCACCGATCGCATTCAGCGACTCGATCAGCTCCGCAGGGGCGAGCGTCTCGCCGTTCACAGCGACGGGAATCCCGGAGAGGAACTCGATGGTGACTTTCTCCGGGGTGTCCGGCGCGACCATCGGATCGACAGTCAACTTGAACATGGACGCTTCCGGCTCGAATGCAGGATCTTCCAGCGGACCGCCTTCGTGCGACAGATGCCACAGATTGCGATCGCGCGAGTACGGATCCTTTTTGGTCACAGGGACGGAGATGCCGCGCGCGGCGGCATAGTCGATGGCGTCTTCGCGCGACACGATGGACCACTCACGCCACGGAGCCACCACCTCCAGCTCCGGCGCCAGCGCCTGATAGGCCAGCTCGAAGCGGACCTGGTCGTTGCCCTTCCCGGTACAGCCGTGAGCGACCGCGTCGCATCCGGTGGCCAGGGCGATCTCCACCTGCTTGCGCGCGATGATCGGGCGCGCGGTGGAGGTGCCCAGGAGGTAATCCTTCTCGTAGATCGCGCCGGCCTTCAGCACGGGAAAGAGGTAGTCGCGCGCAAACTCCTCGCGCGCATCGACCAGATGAAACTCGCACGCGCCCGTCTTCAGCGCCTTCTCCGCCAGCCCGGCAGTCTCCTCGGCCTGGCCGACGTCGACCGCCACGGCCACCACTTCGCAGCCGTAGTTCTCCTTCAGCCAGGGAATGATGATCGAGGTGTCCAGACCCCCTGAATAGGCCAGCGCTGCTTTCTTGATCGGTTTCATTTCGAGACTGCTCCTTGTCGGTTGGATGCTTCGTTCGCCGGCGCCCACTCTGCTTGCGCGGCCATGGCCGGCGCAGACATGGCCGGCGCATGCAAGCCGGGCTGGGCGGCCAGGATCGCTTCGAGCGCTACGAGAAATTCGGTGAATGCTTTCTTGGGAGTGACGTAGGGCGGCAGCAGGCGGAGCACGTTGTCTCGTGCCGTGCCCACGATGAATCCTTTCTCCATCAGGGCCATGGCCACCGGCTTCGCAGTGCGGTCCAGCTCGATGCCCCACATGAATCCCGTTCCGCGCACGTCCACGATTGCGGAGGTCTTCGCCTGCAGCTGACGAAGCTGGCGGCCGAACCATTCGCCGTACGCCTCCACGCGTGCGAGCAATGCTGATTTTTCGATCTCATCCAGAACCGCCAGGCCGAGACGACAGGCCACAGGATTCCCGCCGAACGTCGTGCCGTGATGCCCCGGCTTGACCAGACCTTCGATGGCCTCCCCGGTGAGAACGGCACCGAGAGGCAGACCGCCTCCCAATGGTTTGGCCATGGTGACGATGTCAGGGATGACGCCGCTGGATTGGAAAGCGAAGAGCGTTCCGGTGCGGCCGAAACCACACTGGATCTCGTCGAAGATGAGGACCGCGCCGGTGCGATCGGCCAGCTTGCGCGCTCCGGCGAGGAACTCGACCGTCAGCGGGATGATCCCTCCCTCGCCCATGATCGGCTCGAGCACGATGGCCGAGGTTTTCTCGCTGACAGCCGCCTCGAGCGCGGGGAGATCGTTGGGTTCCACGAAACGAACTCCGGGCATCAACGGCTCAAACGGAGTGCGATAGGCCGCATGACCGGTCATGGAAAGCGACCCCACCGTTCTTCCGTGAAAGCTTTCGTTCAGCGCTACCACTTCGCTGCGTCCCGGATTGGCCAGCCGCGCAAACTTCAGCGCCGCTTCATTCGCCTCGGTTCCGCTGTTGCAGAAAAATGCGCGCAGCAATCCTGAGGCCCGCACCAGCCGCTCTGCCAGCAGGCCCTGCGCCGGGTGGTAATAAAGATTGGAGACATGAAGCAGCGAGGCGGACTGGTCGCGCAACACCTTGGTCAGCCGGGGGTGCCGGTGACCGAGCACGTTGACGGCGATGCCGCCGAGCAGATCCCAGTACTCCCGTCCATGAGCATCCGTCAGCCGCGCACCCTTCCCGCTTCGGGGATGGAACTGCGTGCGGGCATACGTGCCCAGAATGAAGTTTCTCTCCCGCTCCTCCACGGCAGCAGGCGAATCGTCATGAACCAGCATGGGCGTTCCCTCCGTGGCTGCCGTGGGGTGAGCGAGCAGTAACCTCACGCGGCGACGACATGGGTTCCTCCCGCTTCGCCGATGGCGATGGAACGCACTCCCGACTGCAGTGCGTCGACGGCCGCCAGGAGCTTGGGGCGCATCCCGCCGCTGACCAGACCCTTCTCGATCAGAGCCAGCGCATCGACGGCGGTCAAGCGCGGAACGACGTTGCCCTCCGCATCGAGAAGGCCGGCCACGTCGGTGATGAACTGCAGCGACTGCGCCTCCAGGGCCACGGCGATCGCTGCTGCCGCGGTGTCGGCGTTGACATTGAGAAGGGATCCTTCCGGCCCCTGGGCCACGGAAGAGATCACCGGCATGATTCCGCGGTCGAGCATGGCGTGGATCAGCGCGCCGCTGGCGTTGGAAACCCGCCCGACGTGGCCGAGGTCGATGCCGTCGAGGAGCTCGTGACGAGTCGCGGTCAAGGTTCCGGCATCCGCGCCGGAGATGCCTGCGGCAGGGATTCCGATGGCGGTCAGCTCAGAGACCAGCATCTTGTTGACGGTGCCGGCGAGGACAGACACCACCACCGGAAGGGTCTCGTCGTCCGTGATGCGCAAACCGGCGTGCGTCCGTTTCGGAATCCCCAAACGGGCCAGCTGGGCGTCGACGTGCTTGCCGCCTCCGTGAACGAGAACGATGCGCTCGCCGTTCCGCCAGGCTGCGGCGATGGTCAGCAACGCACCGTCACGCCGCCGTTGATCGTCCAGAAGGCTGCCACCGAGTTTGATCACATTCATCGCCGTTTCTCCGATTCCCGCGGTGTTCACAGGAGGGCCTGCGTTTCTGCGAATCCGCACATCCGGTTGAAGTTCTGGACGGCCTGCGACGCCGCACCCTTGAGCAGGTTGTCGATGACCGAGACGATCACGGCGCGCCGGCCCCCCTGCAGCAACTGAAACCCGATCTCCGCCCGTGGCGTGTTCACCACGTTCTTCAACTCCGGCAGTTGACCCGCCGGCAGCACCTTCACGAACGGCGCGTGATCGTAGGCCCGCCCGTACGCCTCAGTGACCTGCTGTTCGGTCATCGGATTGGTGAAGCCGACGTGGATGGTCGACAGCAGGCCGCGAACGGTCGGCAGCAGGTGCGGCACGAAGACCAGCACGGCGCGGTCGCCGAGGTGGAGTTGCTGGCGGATCTCTGGCTCGTGCCGGTGAGTGCCCACGCCGTACGCCTTGAAATTGCCGAACAGTTCAGCGAAGGACCAGGAGAGATCGGACTTCTTTCCCGCGCCGGAGACGCCACTCTTGGAGTCGCAGATCACCGGCTGCTCGCGATCGATGGCGTAGGTCAGAGGCCGGAGGGCCAGAACAATGGAGGTCGGATAGCAGCCGGGGTTGGCTACCAGCCGTGCTTTTTTCAGCTCTCCATTGCACCACTCGGTGAGTCCGTACACCGCCTCCTGCAGCAGCGCGGGACGCTGATGAGCGAAGCCATACCAGGAGGGATAGAGCGTGGGATCGCCGAGACGGAAGGCTCCCGACAGATCGATGACCTGCATGTCGAGGTCGAGCAGCCGGGGCGCCAGAACCGCCGAGACTTCGTTTGGCGTGGCCAGGAACACGATCTCCGGCTGTGCCGCGACGAGGTTCTCGAAAACGAACGGCTCCGCCATCAGCTCGGGGAACGCAGGCGTGATCTGGGAGCGCTGCCCGCCGGTGGACGAATCGAGTCCGACCAGTTCCACTTCGCTGTGGCGAGCCAGGATTGCGGTGAGCTCGGCTCCCGCGTATCCCGTCGCGCCGAGGATGGCCACCCGCTTCATGCGCTTGCCACCTCCACGATGGCGATTGCGCAGCAATCGACCGTGTCAGCCTTGGGGGCCTCGGAGCGAAAAGCGGAAGTCAGAAATCGTTCGTTCATGGGTCCCTCCGAAAGTACAGCGATGGATTCAGCGTGCCTGGTGGTCCGCCCGCTTGATGCCGGCGATGTCCTGAAGGCGTCGGGCCAGAGCGCTGGCGGCGGATGGAGTGCGCAGGGCCACGAAAATCGTGTCGTCGCCTCCGATGGTGCCGAGAACGTCATCGAGGGAACTGGCATCGAGCGCGCTGGCCACAGGCTGGGCAGCGGCAGCGGGCGTGCGGACGATCACCAGATTGCCGGCGGCCACGGCGGAGAGCACGGAATCCCGCACCATCTGCTCGAGGCGGCCCACCCGGACTTCGCGCGGGGTGAAGGTGATGATGGGGGCCATGGCCGCCAGATCGCCCGGCGCAACGTAGCCGTTGGGCGTCTTGGCCAGGCCGA
>JBDSGC010000324.1:0-4617 GCA_039919215.1 Thermoanaerobaculia bacterium
CTCTCCAGCACTCATGAGCGACCCCTCATCCGGCCTTCGGCCACCTTCTCCCCGCTGCGGCGGGGAGAAGGAACTCGATCGTGAGAGGCGTCGTGGGGTGTGTCATTCGCAGCGGGCGCCTTTTGGAACGCAGGCATCCGGCCGGCTGGGGCGTCGGCTTCGAGCCGGCGCTCCATCGCGATTACGCCTTTGCCGGCTGCCACAACTCGACGCGATTTCCTTCCGGGTCCATCACCCAGCCGAACCGTCCGTACTCAGACTCCTCGATCTTGTCCACGGCTACGCCGGCGGATCGGAGCTGGTCGAGCATCGCATCGAGGTTCCGAACGCGATAATTGATCATGAACGGCGCAGTGCTGGGCTCGAAGTACATGGTGGTCGAAGGGAACGGCGACCAGATGGTCATGCCGATGGCGTCAGGATCTTCTTCATCGACCCATGCGAAGGATGCACCGCCGTAGGAGTCATCCACGGGAACTCCGAGATGATCGCGATACCACTCACGAAGGGCCTTGGCGTCCTTCGCTTTGAAGAAGATGCCTCCGATCCCTGTCACTTTCTCCAATGCAGATCTCCTTTCATCGCAGCGCGAACAGCGTGGCTCGCTCCCGGCTGGTGACGCTTGCGGCGTAGCGGTCCAGGGTCAGGGACAGGACTCTTCGCGCCTCGGGGGAGAGGACGGTCGACCTCTCCTCGATCTTCTGAGCGACGGCAGTGATGGCAGTGGGGGGCGCGACGATCGCGACGTGCGTGATGCCGTCGGCTTTGAGCTGTGAATACAAGCGCTCGGGAACGCCTGCCTCGAAATAGCGGGACATCCGCTCCCCGTCGAAGTTGCCACCGCCGCGCGCTCGTCTGCCGAACCAGAAAGTCTCGTTGAGGCCGACGACCAGCGTGCTCGATCCCTCCGGCAGCAAGGCATCGATGGCCTTGATCGTGGTGTACGAAGGCCGCTGTCGAGCCAGGAACTCCTCGTCGGAGGCCTTCCCGGACATGGTGGAGAAGACTTCGCTCCGATCCACGAAGAAGACGATCAGAAAGAGTTGTACGGCGATTGCGCACGCCAACAGAACGCGGAACCATCGTCCACCTGGCCGGCATCGTGCCGCCGGAATCGCCAGATACGGAACCAGCAGCCGCGCGGAAGGAGCCATCAGGAAGAGCACGATCGCGGCACCGAGAATTGTCAGTGGCAGCAGTCCGCCAGCGGCCGCGCACGCAGTCAATAGTGATGCACCGAGGCTCTCATCGAGGAAGTGCCCGTCAAAAATGTACGAAGAGAGATACGGATGCCCGCGATAGCCCGCCACGTGCGGCGCTCCCGCGGTGAGGAAAGGCGCGACCGGGTTGTGGGTGAGCACGAGGTTGCGTACGAAGAACAAGGAGCCGGCGATCGCGGCGGGCCAAAGAGCGCGCCACATGCTGCGCCCTTGACGCGTGGTCAGAAGGGCAATGAGCGCGAAGGGGATGAAGGTGTACTTCAGCAGCAATCCGGCCGTGATCGCTGCGGTCACCGTCGGCCTGTCCTCTTCCTCCAAACCGAGGACGAACGCGGCGCAGACACCGAGCAGAGGCCAGTCGGCCATGGACCATCCGGCCGTGAGGGCCAGCGCCGGCGTGGCCACGATGGCCGCGGTGAGAAGACCATCGCGCCGGGTCAGGCGATACAGCAGCAACGTTGCTGCGAGAGCAGCGCCGAGGTGCAGAAAATGCGAGGCTACCGCACCGTCGCGACCCATCAGTGTGAGTAGTGGAAGGTCGGCCGACTCGATTCCCAGTGGAAAGTACGAATGCGAAATCAGCGGGAGGTCGATGGCCCTCCCTTCCTTGACCCAGCTCCAGGGGATTGCCAGGTGATAAGCCAGTTCGTCGAGCGAGGACGCGGGTGCCTGCGCGGTCACGAAGCCGCAGGCGAAAACGATTCCCACGGCCAGCGCCGGAAAGAGACGCATCGGCGGAGGCAGCACCAGCGGTCGTGACTCCAGGCGTCGGATCACGATGTACAGACCTCCCAGCGCCGCGATCGAGAGGAGCGGGATCATCGTCCAGCCGGCGATGCGCACCGCACCCACCAAAAAACACAGCGCTCCGAATACCGGGTAGCCGAGGAGCAGGTCACGCGGGAGATCGAGATCAGCAGGGGACCAGGCTCGGGCGAAGAGGGCGCGCAAGGCGAAGCCGGTTCCGATCGAGGCCAGTAGTGTCACGGTCGCCAGCACGATCGCCAGACCGGTGCGCTGGACGAGCAGCTGGATCAGAACGAAACGGTCCACGAGGACGAGAAGCACGTACGCGCCGATGAGGATGGCGAGCCCGCGCCGCACATTCGTCATATCCGGGAGACTAGCATCGGCCTCGATTCAGGGCACGGCAAAGTTGGAGAACCGTCAGATCCGCGGCAACGCCGCACGGATGGCCAACACGTCCTCAATGATTCCCCGCGCCACTTCCGGGCGCACCTGCGTGGTGCGGTCGGAGAGCGCGGAGGGTGGGTTGTCGTGGACTTCCATGAAGAATCCGTCCGCTCCGGCCGCCGCAGCCGCTCGGGCGAGCGGGCGGGCGAACTGTGGCGTGCCGCCGGTCTGCTTTCCTTCGCCGCCAGGCTTCTGCATGGAGTGGGTGATGTCGTACACCACCGGCGAGCCAAAGCCCTGAATGATCGGAAACGAGCGCATGTCGACCACGAGATTCTGATAGCCGAACGAGGAGCCGCGCTCGGTGATGAACATCCTGTCGTTCCCCGCCTCGACGCCCTTCTCCAGAATGTTCTTGGTCTCCTCGGGCGACAGGAACTGTCCCTTCTTGACGCCCACGGCCTTGCCCGTTCGCGCCGCCGCCGCGACCAGATCGGTCTGCCGGCAGAGGAAGGCGGGGATCTGCAGAATGTCGAGGACCTCGGCGGCGGGGCCTGCCTGTTCGGGCGAGTGGATGTCGGAGAGGAGCGGAAGTCCGGTCTCCTCTTTCACTGCGCGCAGCATGGCCAGACCTTTTTCCAGCCCCGGACCGCGGAACGACTCGATGGAGCTGCGATTGGCCTTGTCGAACGAAGACTTGAAGACGAGGTTGATCTTCAGTTCATCGCGAAGCTTGACCAGCGTGCGGGCCATGGAGAGCAGGTGCTCGAGTGATTCGATCACGCAGGGTCCAGCGATGAAGAGTGGCGGGTGGTCTCCGCCAAAGGAAATGTCATGGGTGATCTGGATCGAGCGGGTCAGCATGAGGAGCGATTCTAATGGGTGACGGGCAGTTGTGTGGCGAGAGCGGACAGTGACTGAAACACACCATGCTTTCCCGTCGAGAGTCCTTCTCCCCGGGCACGGGGAGAAGGTGCCGAAGGCGGATGAGGGGACCTCAGGAGGGGAAGCAGGACCCCTCATCCCCGCTTCGCGGACCTTCTCCCCGTGCGCGGGGAGAAGGACTCTCGATGGGGAGGACGCGAAAATCGTAGCGGACGTTTTGCGAACAACGCCTGCGCCGTGCCGGCCGCATCGTGGTGCTGGCCTCCGGAGCGAAAAGGCAATACTCTCCGCCGTCGCTACAACCCACTGCAAAGCGAGACCCCATCACCATGTCCATCCTCGTCGTCGGTACCGTCGCATTCGACAGCATCAAGACGCCGTTCGGAACCGCCGATCATTGCATCGGAGGCTCGGCAACATACTTTTCGGTGGCCGCCTCCTTCTTCAGCGAAGTCGACCTCATCGCCGTGGTCGGCGACGATTTTGGCGAAGAAGATATGGCCATTTTTCATGGCCGCAAGATCGGCCTGGCCGGTCTGCAGAAAGTGGCCGGCGCCAAGACGTTCTTCTGGCGGGGCGAATACGGTTTCGATCTGAATGCTGCGCAGACCAAAGAGACGCAACTGAACGTCATCGCCGACTTTCACCCGAAGCTGACCGTGGCCCAGCAGAATCCGGACGTGCTGTTTCTGGCGAACATCCACCCCGAATTGCAGATGGACGTGCTGTCCCAGACCAAGCGTCCCCGCATCGTGGCTCTGGATACCATGAACCTGTGGATCGACATCAGCCGGCCGGCGCTGGAACGCGTATTCAGCAAGGTCGATCTGATCATCATCAACGAAGGGGAAGCGCGGCAGTTCACCGACGAGCCGAACATCATCAAGGCGGCGCGGATGATCCTGGCTCTGGGACCCCAGACCGTCGTGGTCAAGCGCGGCGAGTACGGATCCATGATGATCACCGCCGATGCCGTGTTCGCCGCTCCGGCCTACCCGCTCGAAAATGTGTTCGACCCCACCGGCGCCGGAGACACCTTCGCCGGCGGATTCCTCGGCTACCTGGCTTCCCGACGGGAGATGAACGACAAAGAGCTTCGCCGCGCCATCGTCTTCGGGAGCGTTCTGGCGTCCTTCACGGTGGAGACATTCTCACTGGACCGGCTGCGAGAGATCACGCTCGACGACATCCACGAGCGTTACCAGGATCTCCGCTCGCTCACCCATTTCGACGATCACGGCTCGTAGCGCGGAGGCCCGGCCTCAGTACGGGCGCACGGCGCGCTCATAGGCAGCGCGGATGCTCTTCACGTACGCCTGGGTCTCGCGGAACGGAGGCACGCCGTTGTAACGCTGCACCGCTCCGGGGCCGGCGTTGT
>JBDSGC010000325.1:0-5352 GCA_039919215.1 Thermoanaerobaculia bacterium
GCAGGACCAAGCCCCGAGGAAGTCTCGAGGGTCGCGAAAAACCATCAAAGAATGAGGAGTTGAAGGTGCGACTGAAGATTCGACCCCAATGGTCTCCGCGCGCCGTCCGACCCCCCACCGGGGTGGAGGGGGACGGACGCCCGAAGAGGACCGTGACTCATTCCTTCTGGCACACGAGCAGTTGGAGATAGGGTGCGGTCGTCCCGCGGATCTCGCCGGCAGGCTGCAACGTGATTCCTGTCGTGCCTGACTTCGTAATCGTGGTCGCGTCGTTGGGGTATTGCATTCTGCGGAGGTAGGGCTTACCACCACCGACTTGACCACCGTCGGCGTCCACCACGAAATAGATTGTGTGGCTATGGCCAGGGTCGGTGACCACGTGAGTGTGGTGGGACACGGTACGTTCCTCCCGGTCTCTCAGCGCGCTCCCCACGGGCTGGCCCAGAGTACCCCGCTGGGTGAGGCCGACGAGATAGCGCCCCTGGGCTCCGGCAAGCACGGCCCAACCGGCCGGGCAGGTCGCAAGGTTGAAGTGCATCACTGCTCCCGCGGGAATCCCGCTTGTGGCTGCGGTGACGGGCGCCGCCTCCGAGAAGCAGGGTGTAGCCGTCAGTGCGAGCATGATCAAGGTGAGTACTGCGAACAGCGGGTCTCGTAGGTTCTTCATGAGTCTCCTTAGTGGCACGTGTGAAGGAAAGGTCTGCGCGTGCGATCGTTTTCAGTAATAACATGAAACATATCTGCGTTGTCTGCGACTCTTCCAGCCCGCGCGGGTGGCTGTTTCCAACGGCGATTCGCGCTTGATCACCGCGCCTGCTCGGACCGGAGACTCCCCTCGTTTCAGTGTCGCGAGAATCGAGGGATCACTCGGCTCGTCGGAACGGCGACGCGATGTAGCGTGGAGACGAAGGCGGGCGCTGCACGGGACCTGGCCGGCAACCTGATGGGTTCCGAGTGCTAAACTCAGTACAGGGCCAAGCCGGTGGGCCTCGGTCCGTCAGGGCGCAGAAAATACACTCTCCCTCACCACCAACCGACCTCGGAGGCTTTATGAAGCGAGTCACTGGCATTGGCGGCATCTTCTTCAAGGCCAAAGACGCTCCGGCACTACAGGCCTGGTACAAGCAGCACCTCGGAATCGATGTCCAGGATTGGGGTGGCACCGCTTTCACCTGGGCCGATGGTGAAGGCAAACCGTTTGCCGGAACGACCATCTGGTCCATTGGTTCAGCGCAAGGGGACCAGTTTGCGCCCAGCACCGCAACGTTCATGGTCAACTACCGGGTGGAGGATCTCCACGCCCTGGTTAAATTGCTACGCGAAGAGGGCTGCAACGTTCTCGATAAGATCGACGATTCCGAGTACGGGAAGTTTGCCTGGGTGATCGATCCGGAAGGAAACAAGGTAGAACTCTGGCAACCACCCGCCGGCCAATGACCAAAGCTCGAGCTTCACGAACGTCGGGTCAGAGGCAATGATACGGAACCGCGTTTTGTATTTCTTTCCTGGTTAATAAACATAGGGGATCGGATTTCCATGATTCCTCGCAATGCATGCCTTCGGATTGCCTTCGTTCTATGCGCGTTTGGTGTCGTGAGCCTTCTCAGCATGCTCAGTCGTCCAAGCCTGGTCAACATCCGCGCCGTGGACGTTGTGCACCTCATCGGCACAGGAATGTGCTTTGGGGGTGGACTCGTCGCCCTGGTCGTTTACTCTCGCAGCAATCAGGGCTGAATGCCGGGCACGGTAGCTGGAATCGTAGGGGCCAGGCAACCGGGGCGTAATGGAGGCAGAAGAGATGGCCAGCAAGCGGCCGACTACGATCGCCGGGTATATCCGGGCTGCCCCACCAGAGGGCCAGCCGCATCTACGCCGGGTGTACGCGATCCTTAAGAGCGTCGCGCCGGAGGCCGAGGAGGCGATCAAGTGGGGAACGCCCTTCTTCGTGGAGCCACGCTTCCTGTTCGCTTTCTCGGCGCACAAGGCGCACCTCAACTTCGTGCCCACCGAGGCGGGGTTGGAGCCATTTCGCAAGCAACTGGAAAAGCATAAGACGACCAAGGGCATGCTGCAGATTCCCTACAACAAATCCCTGCCAGAAGATCTCATTCGCAAGATCGCTGCATATCGTCTCCGGGTTGTGGGTGAGCGTAAAGACGACGCTTTCTGGTGACTCCGTCCCAGGGAACTGGCGTGAGTTGGTAATCCCAATTTGGAGGCTTGTGATGGCTGACGTAAGTCGTAACAAACCAGCCGGACGGAAGGAAGGAGCCTTCATGAAGAAGAGCGGGACTCAGAAAGGACAGTCTCCATCCCGGATGATCGACGAGAGGATCGAGGAGCTGGGGGACTGGCGGGGCAAGATGCTTTCCCAGCTCCGCGCACTGATCAAGCAAGCTGACCCCGAGGTGGTTGAGGAGTGGAAGTGGAGAGGGGTTCCGGTGTGGTCTCACGACGGATTGATCTGCACCGGCGAGACGTACAAGAACGTCGTGAAGATGACCTTTGCGAAGGGGGCGGCCCTCGAGGATCCGTCAGGCCTCTTCAACTCCAGCCTCGAAGGCAACACCAGGCGTGCCATCGACATCCACGAGGGCGAGAAGATTGACAAAAAGGCATTGAAGGCTCTGATTCGCGCGGCGGTGGCGCTGAACGCCTCTCGCGCCCGGTGATTGCGTAACCAGATCAACGTGCCGCCTGTACCTGGGACCTATGAAGGCGAAGGAGATCCTTAGACGAAAATCTCGAAGCGATGCAATGAATGCAGTGGGACGAAAATCCGGATGACCACGGTATCGGAGGGTGGCGGGTACTCCCCCGACTTGCTGCCCGGCACCCATTCCTGGTGGAAGGAGGCGACTCTGGAAGCCTGCGCTTGCTGCACGTGCGGTCACTTTCAGTTCTTCGTACCGGAGTCGTGCCTGCAGGACTTCATGGCGTCGATCAAATTCCAAGATCTTCCCTGAAGTCGCATTGTCCACTTGAAACTCATGTCGGGACCCTGACCTGAAAAACGATGCCTCTACTCTTTGCCTACGGCACCCTCCAACAGGAAACCGTGCAGCTTTCCACGTTTGGAAGACTGCTCCAGGGGCACAGGGACGAACTCCCGGGTTTCGAGCAGTCCTTCGTCAAAATCGAGGACCAGCACGTCCTGGCTACCACGGGCAAGACGCATCACGCCAACGTCACGTTCAACGGCGAGCTTCTCAGTCGCGTCGGTGGCACCGTATTTGAGGTCACCGATACGGAGCTCGCCGCCGCCGACCAGTACGAGCGGCTGGTCGCGTACAAACGGATCGCTGCAACCCTTGCTTCGGGGAAACAGGCCTGGGTGTACGTTGACGCCCGCTCCGCGCTGGGAGCTCCATGAGCGTTTCGAGCTCTTGCCCGATCCGGCACCAGGCGACACCGCGGCCCGGAGACTTCTGACGGCGCGCGCACGGTGCGTAACAGCAGCCTGTCAATGGGCGGACGCATACGCGGGAAACAGGCCCGCACCATACAATCAGGATTCGCTTTCCCAACCGAGACGCATGGCTTTCGCTCGCCTCTGACCTCCGATCGGGGGAAGCGGCAGGATCTGCAAGATGATGACGAACGCTCATCCCCTCTACCGGATTATTTTTCTGCTGGTGCTGGCGCCGATCGGCGCGGCGGTGACCATTGCAGCGCTCCTGCTTTTCGGTGTTGAGCCCCACGCGGTGTTCTTTGTTGGGTTTGCCGTTCGGTCCGCCCTCAACAAGATGGGACTGCCCTCGCCCAAGTCGGCGGGTGTGTTGAGTACGGTGTTCGTCTGGTGGGTCATCATCGTCATCGCAGGCCTTGCATGGGAGCGTCACCGACGGCAATCCCGCGCTTAACGCTGCGATCGGACTCAACGTGTTGGAGATGGAGGGCCACTCCATCGCTGCCGCAGTCTTTCTCAGTTTTTCTTGACGAGCGGTCGAATTCTCCATTGAATCGACGGAGTCTTCTTTGAGGAACCGGCATGACCATCTCGCGGAACGTGCTTTGCGTTGTGTATGCCTTGATCGGTGTTGTTTCCCTGATCGGATGCTGGGCCAATAACGTTCAGTATCTTCACCTGGGCATCCTGGGATCCAACCTTCGCTTCTGGCAGGACACGCTGGCCAATCCGGCGAGCCGCTCCCTCACGATCGACGTCCTGTTCCTGACGCTGTCCGCGATCATCTGGATGCTTCTCGAGGCCCGTCGGCTGTCGATGCGCGGTGCTTGGATTTATGTGTTCCTCGGCCTCCTCGTAGGAATCAGCGCGGCGTTCCCGGCATTTCTGATTCATCGGGAACGGATTCTGGCGAAAGGCGACGGATCGACCACGGCGGGAACATTGTCTGCCGTAGACGTTTTTGGCGTAGCCCTTCTGTGTGTCGGCATGCTGGCGTATACGTTCCTTGCCCTCAGCAACAGAGCTCACTAAGACCTCGAGCTCCACGACTGCTGCAACCGGTGTCGTCCCCTCCACTTCGGCGCGGGCTGCGGCGGGATCGTCGTCAGAATGTGGTGAAGCGAACTGCTACGATGTCGCCTTCCATGCGCTCCAGGCTTCGCTGGTCCGGGCTGATCCTGCTGGTCGCGCTCGGCGTCACCGCGTCCATCAGCCGCGTTCTGACACTCGTGCATGTAGCAGTCCCGGTGACGGAGGCCAGACTGCGGGCAGCACGAGCCATGGTCCCTGCGTATGCCGACCAGTTTCCGCAATTCGAGCAGCACTTTGCCGGCAGAGCGATGGTGACGCTCGCTCACGTCATTACAGGCGGTCTGTTTCTCGGGCTCGGCCTGGTGCAGTTCTCGGCAAGGATCCGGAATCGACACCTGCAGTTTCACCGTCGGTCAGGCCGCTTCCTCGTGGCACTAGCGCTGGTGGCGGGAACGACCGGCCTGTGGCTCGGCGTGGTCACGCCTTTTTCCTCGACGGAGCGACTGCCCACCATCGCGGCCGGCGCAGTGTTTCTGATCGCGCCGGGGATGGCCATCGCTGCGGTGCGGCGTGCTGACATCGCCCGTCATCGTGAGTGGATGATCCGTTTCTTCGCCCTCGGCGTGGGAATTGTGGTCATCAGGCTCCTCATGCCGTTGATCCTCTGGCTCCTTCACCCAGGCGAGGTTCGAGACATTTTCGGTCTGTCCTTCTGGGCCGGATGGATTCTTTCCCTGATGACGGCGGAGCTGTGGATCCGATCGACGCGCACGGACTCCCACGGGCATTCTTCAGTTGCTCCGATTCGAGCGTGAACGTGAAGTCATCCTGGCCGTGATGAGCGAACTTGCCAACACGGGGCTGGTACCGGGCACGCTATCCTTCGGCTCTCCATTCTCTACAACGAAACG
>JBDSGC010000326.1:0-5478 GCA_039919215.1 Thermoanaerobaculia bacterium
TGGAGAAGGGTCCTCAGATCGTGCTGTTGGAGCAGGATCCGGGAGACGGTCCGCTGCGGCAGGGCGTCGGACACAGGGCCCGGGACCCAGTAAAAAGGATTGAGGGCGATCGCTGCGATCGGAAAAATCGTTGCGGAGAGGGCTGCGGCACGAAGGCGTCGCGTGATCAGGAAAAGTACGACACAGGCGGCGATGGCGAGGAGCCCGGTCACCCTTACGTTGAAAGCGAGCGCGGCTGCCAGGGAAGCAGAGATCGCTGCGATTTTCTGATTCTCGATCAGCAGACTTAGTGCGCCGGCCAGCACGATGAAGAAGCTGAGGAGCGGATCGAACACCGCCGTGGCCGAGAAGGCGGCGACGAGAAAGTTCAACGAATAGAAGAGTACACAGATGAGGCCGCCCGAGAGGTCCGTGGCGAACCAGCCGAGGAGGAGAACGAGACTGGCAGTGGCGGCCGTGGCCAAAGCGGACATCATTCTGGCGGGGAACAGCCACCTCTGATATTGCGCCTGCCATTCGGGGGGCGGTAACCGACGGCCGTTTTGCGTGAGGGTAGCCACCCGGAGGTCGGTCGGAAGGGGCTGACCGACGGCCTGGATGGCCAGTCCAAACAATAGTTTCCCGACCGGAGGGTTGGTGCGCTCGACGGGCGAGTCGAGCCAGGCACTGCTTCCCCAGTCGCCCTCCTCCACCAGCCGGAGGAAGAATGTCTCGCTGATCTTATGCACCTCGTCGATGCGGAAGTCCCCTTCGAGGCGCCCTGAGAAGATCGTGGTCGCCAGCGAGGCGAGAAAGACCAGTCCGGCAACGAACGCCTTCCGAGAGCGAGACACCGGCGGAGTGTACGTCGGGGACCGGAAGAAGCGAGGCTGGTCGGCGAGCGAATGGCGAGCGAATCAGGAGCCGAAAGGCCTGATGGATCCTGCTGCGGAATAGCCTTTAGGGTCATGGGGTTTGGCTCATTCCGGGCCTTGACAAGGCTTGGACGCGCGGGTAGAGTGCGCGGGTTTTCCCCTCCCGGGAGTTCATTTTTCGCTGTAGGTGTCTTCAAAGAGGATAGGTAAGGAATGCCGACTATCAGTCAACTCGTCAGCGCGGGGCGCAACAAGGTCAAGTACAAGACCAAGTCGCCGGCGCTGCAGTCGAGCCCGCAGAAGCGTGGTGTTTGCACGCGTGTCTACACCTCGACCCCCAAGAAGCCGAATTCGGCGCTGCGCAAGGTTGCCCGCGTTCGTCTGACCAACGGAGTGGAAGTCACCACCTACATTCCGGGTGTGGGCCACAACCTCCAGGAGCACTCTATCGTGCTGATCCGAGGCGGTCGTGTGAAGGATCTGCCGGGTGTTCGCTATCACATCATCCGTGGCACGCTCGATACGGTCGGCGTGGCCAAGCGGATGCAGGGTCGCAGCAAGTACGGCGCGAAGCGTCCGAAGAAGGGATAAACGGTTGGGCGCGCTCCGGCGCGTCAGGATCAAAGGGTTTTCATCACTATGCCGAGAAGACGTGAAGTTCCGAAACGCGAGATCCTGCCGGATCCTGTCTACAACAGCCAGCTGGTGACGAAGTTCATCAACTCGCTCATGCTGCAGGGCCGCAAAGCGGTCGCCGAGCGCGTGTTTTATGGTGCGCTGCGCAAGGTGGAAGACCGGGCCAAAGACGATCCGATCAAGCTGTTCAAGAAGGCCGTGGACAACATCAAGCCTGCGCTCGAGGTCAAGAGCCGGCGCGTGGGTGGTTCGAACTATCAGGTTCCCATCGAGGTTCGGCCTTCCCGCCGGACAGCGCTGGCGATCCGTTGGTTGATCAGCTACGCCAACTCGCGCGGCGAGAAGACCATGCAGGACAAGCTCGCCGGCGAGATCATGGACGCGGCGAACAATCGTGGGAATGCCATCAAGAAGAAAGAAGACACGCACAAAATGGCGGAAGCCAACAAGGCTTTCGCTCATTACCGCTGGTAGTTGGGGCTGGCGTGCGGTCTTGGAAGTAACCAGGTAGTCGGTGTGTTGGGTGTTGAATGTTGAGGGTTGGATGAGGGGCACGGTCATCCAGCGCTGAGCGTTCAACACTCGACTCTTCGCAGTTTTCCACCCGAGGCTCCGTCTCGACCGGATAACACAGACACTGTTCTGCGGTTCCGGACCGAGCAACGGGATAACGAGAAGATCATCTGCGCATCCTTCACCGGGTGCACGGCACAAATCGGCGGAGCTTTCGTCTGCCGATGCCGCGTTGTCGTCAGTGCGAGAAGGCTAAGTCATGGCACGTCAAGTACCTCTGGAAAGAACGCGAAACATCGGGATCATGGCTCACATCGACGCGGGTAAAACCACGACGACCGAGCGCATCCTCTATTACACCGGGCGTACCCACAAGATCGGTGAGGTGCATGACGGCACTGCGACCATGGACTGGATGGTCCAGGAGCAGGAGCGCGGCATCACCATCACCTCTGCTGCCACCACCGCCATGTGGAACGACACCCGAGTCAACATCATCGATACCCCCGGCCACGTCGACTTCACCGTCGAAGTGGAACGCTCGCTCCGCGTCCTCGATGGCGCGGTCGGCGTCTTCTGCGCGGTCGGCGGCGTGGAGCCGCAGTCGGAGACGGTCTGGCGCCAGGCGGACAAGTACGGCGTCCCCCGCATCGCCTTCATCAACAAGATGGACCGCGTCGGTGCGAACTTCGCCACGGTGGTCGGTCAGATCCGCCAGAAGCTCGGCAAGAACGCCATTCCTCTGCAGCTCCCCATCGGAGCCGAGGACAAGTTCAAGGGCGTCATCGACCTCGTGCAGATGAAGGCTCTGATCTTCAAGGATGAGACCCTCGGCGCCGAGTACGAGACGGCCGAGATTCCGGAAGAGCTGCGAGCCGAGGCCGAGCAATACCGCGAGAGGATGGTCGAGGCCATCGCCGAGCAGCACGACGAGCTCCTCGAGAAGTGGATGGCCGGCAAGACCATCGAGATCGACGAGCTCAAGGCCGCGCTTCGTCACGCCACGATCACCCAGAAGATCACGCCGGTCCTCTGTGGATCGGCATTCAAGAACAAAGGTGTCCAGCCGCTCCTCGACGGCGTGGTGGATTACCTCCCGTCACCTGTGGACATCCCGCCGGTCAAGGGCATCAACCCGTATGACGAGTCGCTCATCGAGCGGCGCGCTGCGGATGACGAGCCGTTTTCGGCTCTGATCTTCAAGATCATGACCGACCCCTTCGTCGGCCAGCTGGCCTTCTTCCGCGTGTACTCCGGACACGTCGCCTCCGGCACGGCGGTGCTCAACACCACCAAGGGCAACACCGAGCGCATCGGGCGTCTGCTGCAGATGCACGCCAACAAGCGCGAAGAGATCAAGGAAGTGTGGGCCGGTGACATCGGCGCTGCCGTCGGTCTGCGCAGCGTGACCACGGGCGACACCATCTGCGACAAAGACAAGTCGATCATTCTGGAGACGATGGTGTTTCCGGAGCCGGTCATCGCCGTGGCCATCGAGCCCAAGACGAAGGTCGACCAGGAAAAGATGGGTCAGGCCCTGGCCAAGCTGATGCAGGAAGATCCGACCTTCAAGGTGCACACGGACCCCGAGACCAACCAGACCATCATCCGTGGAATGGGTGAGCTCCACCTGGAGATCATCGTGGACCGTATGGTGCGCGAGTTCGGCGTCGCCGCCAACGTCGGCAAGCCGCAGGTTGCGTATCGCGAAGCCATCACCCGGAAGTCGGAAGCGGAAGGCAAGTTTGTCCGCCAGTCCGGTGGTAAGGGGCAGTACGGTCACGTCAAGATGCGCTTCGAGCCGATGCCTGAGGGCGGGTTCGAATTCATCAACGAGACCGTGGGCGGCTCGGTGCCCAGAGAGTTCATCAAGCCGACCGAGCAGGGCATCCGGGAAGCGCTCGAGCGCGGCATCGTGGCGGGCTATCCCATCACCGGTGTCCGGGCCATCCTGTACGACGGCTCGTACCACGACGTCGACTCCAGCGAAATGGCGTTCAAGATCGCCGGCTCCATGGCTTTCCAGGAAGGAGCACGGAAAGCCGGGCCGATCCTGCTCGAGCCGATCATGGACGTCGAAGTAGTGACGCCGGAAGACTACGCCGGTGACGTGATGGGCGATCTGTCGCGCCGTCGCGGACGCATCCAGCAGATGGACGAGCGGGCCGGAGCCAAGGTCATCCGGGCGCACGTGCCACTGTCGGAGATGTTCGGTTACGCAACTCAGGTGCGTTCGATGTCCCAGGGACGGGCCAGCTACACCATGCAGTTCCTGGCGTACGAGCCCGCTCCCAAGAGCGTCTCGGAAGAAGTCATCGCCAAGAGTGCCGGAGCAACGCAGCGAATCTGAGGACTGGATTCCAGCCCTCGAGACATTTCACGAAACCAGCAGGAGGTTGACTCAACATGGCAAAAGAAAAATTCGACCGTAGCAAGCCCCACGTGAACGTTGGCACCATCGGACACGTCGATCACGGTAAAACGACGTTGACTGCCGCCATCACCCGAATCCTCGCTGCGAAGGGCACGGCAACGTTCGTGGCCTTCGATCAGATCGACAAGGCTCCCGAAGAGCGTGAGCGGGGCATCACCATCGCCACCGCCCACGTGGAGTACTCGACCGAGAAGCGCCACTACGCGCACGTCGATTGCCCCGGCCACGCCGATTACGTCAAGAACATGATCACCGGCGCCGCCCAGATGGACGGAGCGATCCTGGTGGTTTCCGCAGCCGACGGCCCGATGCCGCAGACTCGGGAGCACATCCTGCTGGCCCGTCAGGTTGGCGTGCCCTACATCGTGGTCGCCCTGAACAAGGTGGACATGGTGGACGACTCGGAGCTGCTCGACCTGGTCGACCTCGAGGTGCGCGAGCTCCTGTCGAGCTACGACTTCCCCGGCGACGAGATCCCGGTCATCCGCATCTCCGCGCTCAAGGCGCTGGAGAGCGGCGATCCGACCTCGGAGTGGGGCGCGAAGATCATGGAGCTGATGGACGCCGTGGACAGCTACATCCCCATGCCCATGCGCGCCATCGACAAGGACTTCCTGATGCCGGTCGAGGACATCTTCTCGATCTCCGGCCGCGGCACCGTGGTCACCGGCCGCATCGAGCGCGGCATCGTCAAGGTGGGTGAGGAAATCGAGATCGTCGGCATCCGTCCGACCATCAAGAAGATCGTCACCGGCGTGGAGATGTTCCGCAAGCTGCTCGATCGGGGAGAGGCGGGCGACAACGTCGGCCTCCTGCTCCGCGGCGTGGAGCGCAAGGACGTGGAGCGCGGTCAGGTCTGCTCGAAGCCGGGCTCGATCACGCCGCACACCAAGTTCAAGGCCGAGGTTTACATCCTGACCAAGGAAGAGGGTGGCCGTCACACCCCCTTCTTCAACGGATACCGTCCGCAGTTCTACTTCCGCACCACCGACATCACCGGCACGGCCGAACTGGTCGCCGGAGCGGAGATGGTGATGCCGG